>NZ_SMLA01000039.1:0-58023 GCF_004349225.1 Saccharopolyspora karakumensis | reverse complement strand
GAACGGGCGCGGGCAGCTGCGGGGCGGGGGCGGCCAGCGGGGCGACCTCGGCGGCCTGGTGCACCGGAGCGGACTCGGTGCGGGTCTCGGCGTTGTCGCCGCCCGCGGCGGCGGTGAACACGCCGAGCACGCCGAACGCCGCGACTGCGGCGCCGACCTGCAGCGACCGCACCTTGGGGGCGACGCGGTGAGCGCGGTCGGCGGGTTCACCGAGGAAACTCGCGCGCAGTCGGCCGCCGAAGGGCGCCGTCCTCTCCCAACGGCGCCGGCCGGTCGTGCGATCCTGCGGGGTGTCGCGGGTGATCTGGTCGGGGGTGTTCGTCTCGTCGGGGGTCACGAGGAACCAGACTCCGGAACGGAGAGTCACCCTGCATGGTGGTTTCTACGGGGTCGACTACCTAGATTGAGCCATTCGGGGCAATCGATGAACGTTTTTGACTACCCGTTGTGATAGTGGGCCAGAACGTTACCGGGCTTCGGTGTCGGCTGCGTCACCCGTTCGCTGGCCCGCGACCCATCCCGCGATCTGCGCGCGGGAGGTGAAGTCGAGCTTGGTCAGGATGTTCTGCACGTGCCCCTCGACCGTGCGCTGGGCGATCACCAGGTTCTCCGCGATGTCCTTGTTGGTGCGCCCCTGCGCGACCAGATCGGCGATCTGCCGCTCGCGGCGGGTCAACGGCATCGGGTGCACGTTGTCCTCGGACTCCGAGCCCGACGACGACCGCCTGGTGCGCTTGAGCTCCAGCGCGTAGTCCGCGGCGTGCGTCAACGACATCTCCCGCCCGCGCTCGTACTGCTCGTCGAACGCCTCCGGCCCCAGCGCCGTCCGGATCTGCATCAGGTGCTGGTCGTGGTCGCCGGCGAAGCGCGCCCAGAACCCCGGCGCCGAGCGCACCGCGTCCCACAGCGCCGAGGAGGTGCCCAGCAGCCGGGCCGCGCGCTCGAAGCGCTGCTGGCGGTGCGCGATCCAGGCGAGCGTGTCCATGCTGAAGGCGATGCCCAGCCGGTTGTCGAGCTTGCGCTGCAACCGCAGCGCCTCCTTCACCGAGTTCTCCGCACGGTCGGCGCGGTCCCGGCGCATCTGCACCTGCGCGGTCGCCCACTGCGCGTAGGAGCGCCAGTACAGCTCGCTGCGCTCGGTCGACAGCTGGATGCACTCGGCGAGCATCCGCAGCCCGGCGTCGGGGTCGTCGCCCATGCCCTTGATCAGGCCCAGCGCGTGCAGCGACCACAGCTCACCGGCCAGCTCCCGGTGCTTGCGGAACTGCTCCAGCGCCTCCTCGGCCAGTTCGGTGCCGCGCTGCTGGTCGTTGGAGAAGAACGCGATCAGCCCGTGCAGCAGCGCCAGGTAGGCGCGCTCGATCTCGTCACCGCGCTGGGTGGTCAGGGCGGTGGCCCGTTCGAGGATCGGCTGCACCCGCTCGAGGTCGCCCTGCAGCAGCGCGAACCAGGCGCTGACCCGCAGCGCCTTGGCGCGTTCGGGCAGGTCGCGCGGGGTGTTGTCGAGGACCTCGTCCAGCCAGTGGCGCGCTTCGGTGTTCAGGCCGCGGATTCCCCAGTACGGCCACAGGTCGGTGACCAGCCGCAGCGCGGTCCCGCCGGTCTCGGAGCCCTCGGCGGCGTGCCGCAGCGCCATGCGCAGGTTGTCCTGCTCGTTGCGCAGGCGCTGCACCCACGCGGCCTGGTCGGGACCGATCCACTCGGCGGCGAACCGCGCGCTGAGCTCGGCGAAGAAGGTGCAGTGCCGGTCGCGCACGAGGTTCGTCTCGCCGTGCTCGGCCAGCTTGTCCAGGCCGTACTCGCGCAGCGTGTGCGGCAGCCGGTAGCGGACCTCGCCGCCGTCCTCCTCGCGCATCAGCACGGACTTGTCGACCAGCGAGTGCACCGCTGTGAGGATGTCGACGCCCTTGCCGTCGCCGGCCACGTGCTCGGCGGCGGAGAGGTCGAAGCTGCCGGAGAACGCCGACATCCGCGCCCACGCCCGCCGGTCGCGCTCGTCGAGGAGCTCGTAGCTCCAGTCGATCAGCGCGCGCAGCGTCTGCTGGCGGGGAGGCGCTCCGCGGCGGCCCTCGGTGAGCAGGTCGTAGCGATCGGCGAGGCGTTCTTCGAGCTGCTGCAGCGACAGCGACCGGAGCCGGACCGCGGCCAGCTCTATGGCCAGCGGGTTCCCGTCGAGGTGGTGGCACAGCCGCATCAGCGCGTCGGCGTTGTCGGCGGTGACCTCGAACTCCGGGACCGCGGCCTTGGCGCGGTCGACGAACAGCCGGACCGAGGCGAACTGCTCGTAGGCCTCGGCGGGCGGCAGGTGTCCGGGGTCGGGCACCTGCATCGGCGGCACGACGACGGTGGACTCGCCGGCCACGCCGAGCGACTGCCTGCTGGTGGCCAGCACGCGCACGCCCGGGCACCAGCGCATGATCGCGTCGACGAGCATGGCGACGTCTTCGATCACGTGCTCGCAGTTGTCCAGGACCAGCAGCATCTCGCGGTTCTTGAGCTGGTCGACGATCGTCTCCAGGCCCGCGGCCGAGGACGGCCCGCCGAGGCCGAGCTGCTCGATGACGGCGTCGAGCACCAGCGCACCGTCGTCGAGGTTCTCCAGCTCGACGAACCACGCCTTGTCGCGGAAGGAGCGGCGCATGTTCGAGGCCACGCGCACGGCCAGCCGCGTCTTGCCGACGCCGCCCGGTCCTGTGAGGGTGACCACGCGAGCCTCGGAGAAGAGGCGTTTGGTCAGGGTGATCTCACGACGACGGCCGACGAAGCTCGTCACGTCGGCCGGGAGGTTGCCCGCTGATTCGCGCATGCGGGCGTTGGCAGTGGAGACCACCATTCGAGCTTAGCTCGCGAATCGGCCGCTGACCTGGGATCTTGATCCGCCCGGCCGCTGTAATCCCTTCGAGGGGACTTCGGAGATCAGCCGACCCGCAGTAGTCGGGGAATCCACCCGGCCGGGCGTTTCGCGACTCCTTCCACGACGACGTCGGCCACTCAGAACGAGCCCGGGAACGAGCTCTAAGGTCGAGGCGTGAGGTTCGAGGGTTTCGGTGACGGGGTTGTGGAGTTCTACGAAGGGCTCCTGGCGGACAACTCGAAGGCCTACTGGGCGGACAACCAGCGGCTCTACTCCGAGCACGTGCGGGCGCCGATGGAGGCGCTGCTGGCCGAGCTGGAACCCGAGTTCGCGCCCGGGTTCGGCAAGGGCAAGGTGTTCCGGCCCTTCCGCGACGTGCGGTTCAGCCGCGACAAGTCGCCGTACAAGACCCACTGCGGAGCCGTCATCGAGCAGGGGCGCGGTGGCGGCGCCTACTACGTCGAGGTCGGCCCGGAGGGGATGATGGTGGCGGGCGGCTGCTACCACACCGAATCCGACCAGCTGGCCCGGTTCCGGGCGGCAGTGGACACCGAGATCCACGGCGAGGAGCTTCGAAGGCTGCTCGCCGCGCTCGCCGAGCGCGGCTGGGAGATCGCCGGGACCACGCTGCAGACGCGCCCGCGCGGCTTCGCCCCCGATCACCCGAGGCTGGACCTGCTGCGGCACAAGACGCTCTACGCGGCCCGCGCCTGGGAGCCCGACGACGTGCTCCACGAGCGCGACTGCCTGCAGCGAGTCCGCGAGTCGTGGGAGGCCGTCCGCGAGCTCAACCAGTGGTGCGCCGACCACATCGGCATCACCGAGAAGAAGCGGCGCTAGGAGATCGTGGGTGGCCGCTGCGGCGCTTTCCGGCGACGGCGCCGCCGCACGCTTCAACGGGCCTCGGGCCGCAGGGCGAACGCCGCCCAGCCGAGCAGCGCGCCCGCGACGTCCACGACGCCGTCGAGGACGTCGCAGCTGCGCCCCAGCGGCAGCAGGCCCTGCAACACCTCCGAGGCAGCGGCGTAGGCGACGAGCGCGGGCAGCAGCGACGAGGTGCGCCACCCGGCGAGGCGACCCGTGATCGCCAGCGCTGCGAAAAGGGTGAAATGCACCACCTTGTCGGTCCCCGGCGGGGCCGTGGGCACGCCCGATTCCGGTGTGAACAGCACGATCACGCTGACCAGGAGCGCGATCAGGAGCGGAAGCCGCTTCAGCTGGTTTCTGTAATGATCCAGCAACGAAATCACCGATCAGCTTCTTGGGGCGTGGCTGAGTGCTGCACCCGGGCGGCGAGAGACTACGCTGACGTGATGTGAGTCGACGAGCCAAGATCGTTTGTACCATGGGCCCCGCCACCGCCAATCCGGAGAAGGTGGCCGAGCTCGTCAGCAGCGGAATGGACGTCGCCCGGCTGAACTTCAGCCACGGCAGCCACGCCGACCACCAGCAGGTCTACGACATGGTCCGGGCCGCGGCGAAGGAATCCGGCCGCGCCGTGGGCATCCTAGGAGACCTGCAGGGACCGAAGATCCGGCTCGGGAAGTTCGCAGCCGGACCGGTCGAGTGGCGAACCGGCGACGTCGTGCGCATCACGGTCGATGACGTGCAGGGCACGCATGACCGGGTGTCCACCACCTACAAGGGCCTGGCCGAGGACGCCAAGAAGGGCGACCGGCTCCTGGTCGACGACGGCAAGGTCGCGATGGTCGTGACCTCCGTCGAGGACAACGATGTCGTGTGCGAGGTGACCGAGGGCGGTCCCGTCTCCGACAACAAGGGAATCTCCCTGCCGGGCATGGACGTCTCCGTGCCGGCCCTGTCCGAGAAGGACATCGAGGACCTGGAGTTCGCGCTCGAGCTGGGCGTGGACTTCATCGCGCTGTCGTTCGTGCGCAGCCCCGCTGACATCGACCTGGTCCACCAGGTCATGGACCGCGTCGGCCGCCGCGCACCGGTCATCGCGAAGCTGGAGAAGCCGGAGGCGGTGGACAACCTCGAAGCCATCGTGCTGGCCTTCGACGGTGTCATGGTCGCCCGCGGTGACCTCGGCGTGGAGCTCCCGCTCGAACACGTCCCGCTGGTCCAGAAGAAGGCGATCCGCATCGCGCGGGAGAACGCCAAGCCGGTCATCGTGGCCACCCAGATGCTGGACTCGATGATCCAGAACTCGCGCCCGACCCGGGCCGAGACCTCCGACGTCGCCAACGCGGTCCTCGACGGAGCCGACGCGGTGATGCTGTCCGGCGAGACCAGTGTCGGCCGCTACCCGATCGAGACCGTGCAGACCATGGCCCGCATCGTCGAGGCCGTGGAATCCGGTTCGCCCACGCCGCCGCCGCTGAGCCACGTCCCGCGCACCAAGCGCGGCGTGATCTCCTACGCGGCGCGCGACATCGGCGAGCGCCTCAACGCCAAGGCTCTGGTGGCCTTCACGCAGTCCGGCGACACCGTGCGCCGGCTCGCGCGACTGCACACCCGCCTGCCGCTGCTGGCGTTCACCCCCGAGGAGTCCGTGCGGAGTCAGCTCGCTCTCACTTGGGGGACGGAAACGTTCTTGGTGCCTAAGGTGGACACAACGGACCAGATGGTGCGGCAGGTCGACCAGGCGATGTTGTCGCTGGGCCGGTCGCAGCGCGGCGACATGGTCGTGGTCGTCGCCGGTTCGCCGCCGGGCACGGTCGGTTCGACCAACCTCATCCGCGTGCACCGGCTGGGCGAAGAAGACCACGTCTGATCGGCCTTCGGACGGGAGCACCGGCTCCCGTCCGGCCGGTCGGGCGCACTACCCGAGGAGCACGCAGTGACCGAAGCGGCCAGGGCCGCAGCAGCCGACCCGACCGGGACCCACCTGCAGGGCGAGGTTCCGGTGGACGTCAACGGCGTGCCGCACGGCCAACCCGTGCTGGACAGCCTGGTCGCGCTGCTGGACCTGGAGCGCATCGAGGAGAACATCTTCCGCGGTGTGAGCCCCGCTTCCTCGACCATTCGCGTCTTCGGCGGCCAGGTCGCCGGACAGGCGCTGGTCGCCGCCGGTCGCACGGTGCCGGAGGAGCGACGGGTGCACTCGCTGCACGCGTACTTCATCCGGCCCGGCGACCCGAGCATCCCGATCGTCTACGAGGTCGACCGCACCCGTGACGGTCGTTCGTTCACCACGCGCCGCGTGGTCGCGCTGCAGCGCGGCAAGACGATCTTCTCCCTGTCGGCGTCGTTCCAGCTCGACGAGGACGGCATCGACCACGCCGAGCCGATGCCCGAGGTTCCCGACCCCGAATCGCTGCCGACGTTCGGCGAGCGGCTCGGGGAGTCGCTGTCGAAGCTCGGCCCGCCGCAGCCCCGCCCGATCGACGTCCGCTACGTCACCGAGCCGCCGTGGGTGAGCCGCGAGAACGGGCCGCGCGAGGCCCGCAACCAGGTGTGGATGCGCGCCGACGGCGCGCTCGCCGTCCCGGACGACGATCTGCTGCACGTCTGCATCGCCGCCTTCGCCTCCGACATGACGCTGCTTGACGCGCCCCTCGCGCGGCACGGCGTCTACTGGGGCCTGGACAACGTGGTCGGCGCGAGCCTGGACCACGCGATGTGGTTCCACCGCCGCTTCCGCGCTGACGAGTGGTTCCTCTACGACTGCGCCTCGCCGAGCGCCTCCGGCGGTCGCGGCCTGGCCACCGGCCGCTTCTTCTCCCAGGACGGCCAGCTGGTCGCCACGGTCGTCCAAGAAGGCCTGCTCCGCGTCAACGACTGACCTGCCGTCGTCCCGGCTCCGCCGCGTGCCCACTCCTGTCCAGAACCCCGATCTCAGTGGAAATCAGGTCCCGGACTTCCACTGAGATCGGGTCTTCGAGGTCCGCTGAAGCCCGGGGATCACCGGTGGGGTGCCGCGTCGTGGTGGTGTCGGTGAGTTCGACTTCTGGGGTGGCGTTGCTGGGTTCAGTTTCGTCTGCGGCGTTTGGGGCGCAGGTGCTTGGGGGCTGTGAGGGCTCTCGTGCGGAGCTGCTCCAGGACGATCGAGCTGGTGAAGTTCCGGACCTCGGTCCGTGACGCGAGCTTGTCGACGAGGAACTCCTGCAGGTGCTTGGTGTCGGCCACCGCGACGTGCAGCAGGAAGTCGGCTTGGCCGCTCACGTGCAGGAGCGAGCGGGTCTCCGGCTGGGCCATGACGAACTCGCGGAACTGATCCACGATCTGGCGGGTGTGCGGGCGGACGTTGACCGCCACCACCGCCTCCAGCGCCAGTCCCGTCGCGGCCGGGTCGACGTCGATGTGCGACCCGGTGATCACTCCCTGTTCTCGCAGCCTGCGGACGCGTTGCAGGCAGCTCGACGGTGCCAGTCCGATCCGTTCGGCGAGGGTGCGGTTCGGCAGGGTCGCGTCGTTCTGCAACTCCTCCAGAATCCACCAGTCAACCGAATCCAGTTCTACGGATTCGCTCATAACCGAACATCCTACGCGGGAGCTCGAACCAAGACGAACCATCGACGGAGAATCTTCGCATCTGCTTCCCCGAAATTTCGAAGGAGTTCGTCGTGCACATCGCCTGGGGGTCGTTCCTGCTGGCGCTGCTGGTCATCGTGCTGGTCCCCGGTCCCGACTTCGTGCTGGTGACCCGCAACGCGGCCAGCGGTCGCAGGTACGGATGGCTGGCCGCGGCGGGCGTGAACTGCGGGCTGCTGATGCACGCCACCGCCGCCACCCTCGGGCTGTCTGCGCTGGTCGCGGCCGTGCCGGCGGCGCTGTTCGTGGTCAAGGGGCTGGGCGTGGCCTACCTGGCGTGGATGGCGCTGCAGATGCTGCGCCACGCCGGTTCCAGCCCGGCCGAGACCGTCGTCGAGCAGCCGCCTTCCGGCCGCTCGGTGTTCCTGCGGGGACTGCTCACCGACGTGCTCAACCCGAAGGTGATGCTGACGTTCCTGACCCTGCTGCCGCAGGCGATGGACCCGAGCGCGGCGCCGATGCCGCAGGCCGCGCTGCTCAGCGGTGTCGCGGTGATGGCCTTCGCCGCGTGGTGGCTGGTCGTGGTCCCGTCCGTGGGACGGCTGGCCGCGTTCCTGGCGAGCCCCAAGCGCCGCGCGGTCTTCGAACGCTGCTGCGGCGGCGCCCTCCTGGCCATGGCCACCTCGATCGCGGTGGGCTGACCCCGCACCTACCCGGATTACCGCCGTTTTCAGGTCCCGGATTACTGCGGTGTTCCGTCCTGCGGCAGCCGCGTCCTTCTGGCCATGGCCACTTCGGTCGCGGTGGGCTGACCCCGCACCTACCCGGATTACCGCCGTATTCCGGGTCGTGGTCGCTGCGGTAAGCGGAGGTGGGGTGTTGCGGGCTGGGTGGTTCCTCGTTTGCGGCTTTTGGGTTGGGTTCGTTGACCTTTCACAGCGGGGGTGCCTAGTCTCCGTGATCTCGGAGAGGAGCGGGCATGCGCAGACGGTGGGCGTTCGTGGTCGGTTTGGCGGTGGCGTTCCCGCTGGTGGCGGTGCCCTCGACGGGTGCGGCGCCGACCGGGGTGGACGCGCTGAAGGTCGACCTCGACGACGTCCTGGCCGACCCCAGGCTCGGCGGTGCGCAGGCCGGGGTCGTCGTGCGCGATCCGGCCACCGACGAGGTCCTCTACAGCAGGCAGGCCACCGATCGCGCCACGCCCGCCTCCAACGCGAAGCTGTTCACCGCGGCGGCGGCGCTGGAAGCCCTCGGGCCGGACTACCGGTTCCGCACGCAGGTCCTCAGCAACGCCGCGCAGCAGGGACCGACGCTGCTGGGCGATCTCCACCTGCGCGGAACGGGTGACCCGACGATGCTGGCCGCCGACTACGACCGGCTCGCCGCCCGGATCGCCGAGCAGGGCGTTCGCGAGGTGCGCGGCCGGCTGCTGGCCGACGACACCTGGTTCGACGACGTCCCGCTGGGCACCGGCTGGGCCTGGGACGACGAGCCCTACTACTACTCCGCGCCGGTCTCGGCGCTGAGCGCCGCGCCGGACACCGACTTCGACGCCGGCAGCGCGATCGTGCGGGTCACGCCCACCGCGCCCGGCCAGGCGCCGGAGGTCGCGCTCGACCCGGGAACCGAGGCGCTGAGCATCGACAACCGCGCCACCACCACGACCGAGGGCGAACCGGACCTGGCCATCACCCGCGATCACCACAGCGGCCGGGTCGTGGTGACCGGGACCGTCCTGGCCGGTGCCGAGCCGGTCGCGGAGTGGGTGGCCGTGCCCGACGCGACCGCCTACGCCACCGACGTCTTCGCCCGCGCCCTGGCCGCGCACGGCATCACCGTCACCGGGACCGGGGAAGCCGCCGCTCCGCAGGACGCCCGCGAGCTGGCGGCGCGCGAGTCGATGCCGCTGCGCGAGCTGCTCGTGCCGTTCCTCAAGCTCAGCAACAACGGCCACGCCGAGGTCCTGGTCAAGGCCATGGGCCGCGAGCGGACCGGTGAAGGCAGCTGGGCGGCCGGGACGGGCGTGCTCGCCGAGGAGCTGCGCGGGCTCGGCGTGGACGCCGACGCGCTGCGCCTGGTGGACGGATCAGGGCTGTCCCGGATGGACGGAGTCACCCCGGACCAGCTCGCCCTGCTGCTGGACAACGCCTCGCAACGCCCCTGGGCACAGACCTTCTACGACGCCCTCCCGGTCGCCGGGGCACCGGACAGGGTGGTCGGCGGCACCCTGCGCAGCCGGATGGCCGGCACCGCAGCGGCCGACAACGTGCACGCCAAAACCGGTTCGCTGACCGGTGTCACCTCGCTGTCGGGCTACGTCACCGCTGCTGACGGCCGCAGGCTGGTGTTCTCGGTGGTGTTCAACGACTTCCTCTCCGACACCCCGCAGGACCTGGAGGACGCGATCGCGGTCCGGCTCGCCGAGCACAACGGCGCCGCCGATCAGCCGCGCGGGCGCCCGCGGGTGCCGCAGCCGCGCACGGCGCCCGACGACCCGCGCACCCCGCGCGATGAAAGCGCACTGGAGTGCGCCTGGACCAAGTCCTGCTGATTCGGATCCCCCTAGGGGCAACGGTTTCGGGTTCGGTTGGCGTATCGGTGCCATACCTGAGAACAGCTCATCTCCTCCCCGGTAGCGTGACCGCCGTCAGAGCTGCCGCAGCCGAGGAGCCCGTACCCGTGACGTTCATCAGCGACGCCCTGGCCATGATCGCCGGTCTGCCTCGACCGCTGCTCGTGCTGGCCACCGGAGCTCTGGTGCTCGGCGAGTGCACCATCGGCCTGGGGTTCCTGGTCCCCGGCGAGGCGGGCCTGCTGGTGGCCTCGGCCGCCGTCAACGACCTCGGGTTCTTCCTGACGCTGGCCGGAACCGTGGCGGTGTGCGCGGCGATCGGCGACAACATCGGGTTCTGGCTCGGCCGCCGGTACCGGCTGAAGATGCGCGAGACGAAGGTGGTGCGCAAGCTCGGCCAGCACCACTGGGACCGCGCGGGCACGCTGCTGCGGCGCTGGGGGATCGGAGCGGTGCTGGTGGGCAGGTTCCTGCCGGTGGTGCGGACGCTGCTGCCCGCCGCTGCGGGTGCCAGCGGCATGTCCTACCCGCGGTTCTTCATCTCCTCGGTGATCGGCGCCGTGGCCTGGTCGGCCACCCACGTCGGCATCGGCTGGGCGGCGGGAGCGTCGGCGAAGTACGTCGAGTCGATGCTCGGCCGCGCGAGCTGGGTGCTGGCGATCGCGGTCGTGCTGGTCGGGGTCGGTGTCTGGGCGTGGAAGCGCCGCCGCCCGCGCGCGCAGGTCGTGACCGAGACGCAGGCCGAGGACGTCGAGACCGCGGCCTGAGAACTGTTGGGGGACCACTTTGCTCGGCGTGTGCGGGTGGCGGAACCCGAACACCAACCACCCCTAGTGAGCCGGGTGGTGCAACGAGATGCGGACTCCGCGGCCCGGGGTCGACGGCCTGACGCACACGTGAGTCTCATTCATGTGTCTGGACTCTAATGCATGCTTCAGTGCGAAACCAGTGGTGAAAGCGCTGGCGGCCGATGGCAGGCGTGCGCATCCACCGTTGAGCGGAGTGCGGTGAGTCGCACGGGTGGGACTAGACTCGAACGCATGGCACACGCTGGCGCGAGCGACGTGACCGCGACTGCGGGGGACAGCGACTTCGTCGAGTACCTCGAACGGCACCTGGCCGAACGCGGATGGACCGTTCACGACTTCTGCGAGCACAGCGGGCTGAGACCGAGCGTGGTCTTCCGCTGGCGCAAGGGCTACCGGCCCGACATCGGCAACGCGCGGATCATGGCCCGCGCTCTCGGCGTCCCGCTGCTGGAAGTGCTGGTCAAGGCCGGTCGGCTGAGCGCGGACGAGGCCGGAGCCGAGGTCCGCATCGTTCCCGAGCTCGACTCGGTGCCCACCCAGGTCCTGCTGCGCGAGGTCAGCGCGCGCGTGGAGAAGCTGGAGCGCTCCACCGCCGATCACGCGGGAACCGGCGTGTAGGTGCAGGGGCCTTGTTGAAATTCGGAAACGGTTGGTCCTCCGCGAACGTTCACGGGGTGACAACCGGTCGGAAGCGGAGTGGACTGCTGCCTGAGAACGGATGAGAGGTGACAGCGTGAGCCACACCGGCACCATGAGCGCTCCGGCCGCAGCAGCCGCCATCCCGGCTCCTCGCACGGGCGAGCGGCTGCACGTGGCTGTCGAGACCTCGGTCGGGGAGACCTACCTGATCGCGTTCGTCGACAGCGCTCGCGACGGCGGCTGCGAGCCCTGCGAGCTGTCCCCGGACGAGGCCCGCCAACTGGCCAGAGCGGTGCTCGGCCTGCTCGACGCCGAGGCCGGGCAGGTCGCCTTCGACATGGCGCGCACCGGTCAGCGGCTCAACCTCGCGATCGAGGCCGAGGGCGCCGAGAAATACCTGGTCACCTGGCTCGGGCGCACCGCGTGCGAGGCGGGTTACGAGCCCAGCGAGCTCAGCCGCTCCGAAGCCCGCCAGCTCGTCCGGGCACTCCACGACCTCGCCGACACCGCCGAAGGCGCATGAGAACGGGCCCCGGCCGATGAGGACCGGGGCCCGTTCTGCGCTCGGGCTGGTTCAGACCCGGGCGGGCTCGTTCTTGCGGCTCGCCAGGTAGCCGACGACGATCGCGATCGCCAGCACCGGCGTGATGTAGAGGGCGATGCGGGTCTCGGCGTCGAAGGCCAGCAGGACCACGACGAACGCCAGGAACGCCAGCACCACGTAGTTCGAGTACGGCGCCAGCGGCATCCGGAACCGGCCCTCGGGCAGCTCGCCCCGCGAGACCTTGCGGCGGTAGCCCAGGTGCGCGATGAGGATCATCCCCCAGGTGAAGATGGCCCCGGCCGTGCTCGCGCTGGTGATGTAGCTGAACGCCTCCTCCGGCGCCAGGTAGTTCAGCGCCACGCCGACCAGCATCGCGCAGAACGTCACGCCGATCGCCCGCGCCGGAACCGCCCGGCCGGACAGCTGGCCGAACCTGCGCGGCGCCTGCCCGTCCTCGGACAGCGTGCGCAGCATGCGACCGGTGGAGTAGATGCCGCTGTTGCACGACGACAGCGCCGCCGTGGTGACCACGAAGTTGATGACCCCGGCAGCGGCGGGGATGCCGATCAGCGTGAACGCGTGCACGAACGGGCTGCCGCTGGCCGGGAACTGGTGCCACGGCACCAGCGCGGTCAGCGCCACCAGGGCGCCCACGTAGAAGATCAGGATCCGCAGCATCACCGAGTTGATCGCGCGCGGCAGCACCTTCTGCGGGTCGGCGCTCTCGCTGGCGGTCTGGCCGACCATCTCCACGCCCACGAACGCGAACATGACGATCTGGAAGGCCAGCAGCGAGGACGCGGTGCCGTTGGGGAACCACCCGCCCTGCGACCAGATGTTGCTCAGCGAGGCGGTGTCGCCGACGTTGGAGAAGCCGAACACCAGGATCAGCGCGGCCAGCACGATCAGGCCGACGATCGCCAGCACCTTGATCAGCGCGAACCAGAACTCGAACTCGCCGAAGAGCTTCACCGCGATCAGGTTGACGCCGCTGAGCACGATCAGCGCGCCCAGCGCGGGAATCCACTGCGGCACTTCGGGGAACCAGAACTGGAAGTACTCGCCGACCGCGGTGATCTCGGCCATCCCAGTCACGATCCACACCAGCCAGTAGCCCCAGCCGGTCGCGAACCGCGCCCACGGGCCCACGAACTCGCCCGCGTACTCCGCGAACGAACCGCTGACCGGGCGGTACATCAGCAGTTCGCCGAGCGCCCGCATCACGAAGAAGATCATCACGCCGGCGATCGCGTAGATCAGGATCAGGCCAGGGCCCACCTGGTGGAGCGCTTTGCCGGAGCCGAGGAACAACCCGACACCGATCGCGCCACCGATGGCGATCATGTTGATGTGCCGGGTACTGAGATCTCTCTTGTACTCGGCCACTGGCTGGCTCATGGACGTCGTGCTCCTCTGTGGACGAAGGCCGCTTTCCTAGGCGAGTTCGGCGGTGGTGTCGCGGAGATGATCCACCCGTGACCGAGCTGCGGCAAGAGGGTGAATGATTCCGAAAGAACCGCTTCACCATTCGCGTTCGGTCCACATCGGAGCGCGACGAAAAAACGCCGCATTCCGGACGAAAATCCCGGAATGCGGCGTTCTCTCAGACGATCAGAGGTTCGGGTAGAGCGGGTGCTTGGCGGCCAGGGCCTCCACGCGGGTGCGCAGCTCGGCGCTGATCGACTCGTCGAAGTTCGGCTTGAGGGCCTGCGCGATCACCTCGGCGACCTCGGTGAACTCCTCCTTGCCGAAGCCGCGGGTGGCCAGCGCCGGGGTGCCGATCCGCAGACCCGAGGTGACCATCGGCGGGCGGGGGTCGTTCGGGACGGCGTTGCGGTTGACCGTGATGCCGATCTCGTGGAGCCGGTCCTCGGCCTGCTTGCCGTCGAGCTCGGAGTTGCGCAGGTCCACCAGCACCAGGTGCACGTCGGTGCCGCCGGAGACCAGCGAGACACCGGCCTCGGTGGTGTCGGAGGCCAGCAGGCGCTCGGCCAGGATCCGGGCGCCCTCGACCGTGCGGCGCTGGCGGTCCTTGAACTCCTCGCCGGCGGCGATCTTGAAGGCCACCGCCTTGCCCGCGATCACGTGCTCCAGCGGGCCGCCCTGCTGACCGGGGAACACCGCGGAGTTGAACTTCTTGGTGAACTCCTCGTCGTTGGACAGGATCACACCACCGCGCGGGCCGCCCAGCGTCTTGTGCGTGGTCGTGGTGACCACGTGCGCGTGCGGCACCGGCGACGGGTGCAGACCCGCGGCCACCAGACCAGCGAAGTGCGCCATGTCGACCATCAGGTAAGCGCCGACCTCGTCGGCGATCTCCCGGAACCGCTTGAAGTCGAGCTGGCGCGGGTAGGCCGACCAGCCCGCGACGATCAGCTGCGGCTTGTTCTCCCGCGCCAGGCGCGCGACCTCGTCCATGTCGACCCGGTGGTCGGACTCGGAGACGTGGTACGGCACGACGTTGTAGAGCTTGCCGGAGAAGTTGATCCGCATGCCGTGGGTGAGGTGACCGCCGTGGGCCAGGTCCAGGCCCATGATGGTGTCGCCCGGCTTGAGCAGCGCGAACATCGCCGCCGCGTTGGCCTGCGCGCCCGAGTGCGGCTGCACGTTGGCGTAGGTGGCGCCGAAGAGGTCCTTGATGCGGTCGATGGCCAGCTGCTCGACGACGTCGACGTGCTCGCAGCCGCCGTAGTAGCGCTTGCCCGGGTAGCCCTCGGCGTACTTGTTGGTCAGCACCGAGCCCTGCGCCTGCAGCACGGCCTGCGGTGCGAAGTTCTCCGAGGCGATCATCTCGAGGGTGTTCTGCTGGCGACCCAGCTCGGCGCCGACCGCCGCTGCCACCTCCGGGTCAACCGCTGCCAGGGCATCGTTGAACAGATCCGGGTTCGACATCAGTGTGTGCCTCCTGTTTCTTTCCTTCAGTCAGGCGTTGCGGCGGTAGAACGGCAGCTCGACGACCTGCACCGCGACGTTGCGGCCTCGGAGGTCGACCTGCAGTGCCGTGCCGGGCTCGCTGTGCTCCCGGTCGACGTAGGCCATCCCGATCGGATGACCGAGGGTCGGGGACGGTGCGCCGCTGGTGACCTCGCCGATCTCGGCGCCGTCGGCGTCGAGGACGCGGTAACCGTGGCGGGGCGCCCGTCGTTGTTCGGTGGTCAGCCCCACCAGGGTGCGCTCGGTGGGCTTCTCGGCAACCGCGGCCAGCGCGGACTTGCCGACGAAGTCGGAGTCCTTGTCCAGCTTGACCACTCGGCCGAGGTTCGCGTGGAAGGGCGTCAGCTCCGCCGACAGCTCGTTGCCGTACAGCGGCATGCCCGCTTCCAGGCGCAGCGTGTCGCGGCAGGACAGCCCGGCCGGCTGCAGGCCGTGCTCGGCACCGGAGGAGGTCAGCGCCTGCCACACGGCCTCGGCGTCGCCGGGGGCGGTGAACAGCTCGAAGCCGTCCTCGCCGGTGTAGCCGGTGCGCGCCAGCAGCACGTCGGAGCCCGCGACCGTGGCGCGGTAACCCGCGAAGTACTTGACGGTGCTCAGGTCGGTATCGGTCAGCGGCGCCAGGATCGCCACCGCGTTCGGGCCCTGCACCGCGATCAGCGCGTAGTCGTCGGAGGCGTCGGTGTGCGTCGCGTCGAAACCGGAGACCCGCTCGGCCAGCTCGGCGGAGACCACGGCGGCGTTCGCGGCGTTGGCCACGACCAGGAACTCCTGCTCGGCGAGCCGGTAGACGATCAGGTCGTCGAGCACGCCCCCGGCGTCGTTGCAGATCATGGTGTAGCGGGCGCGACCGGGGGTGATGGCCGAGGTGTTGGCGACCAGCGCGTAGTCCAGCGCCTCGGCGGCCTGCGGGCCGCTGATCAGGATCTCGCCCATGTGCGTGAGGTCGAACAGCCCGGCGCCCGTGCGGACCGCGTTGTGCTCGGCGGTGTCGCTGCTGTAGCGAACCGGCATCTGCCAGCCGGCGAACTCGGTGAAGGTGGCGCCGAGGGATTCGTGCACCGCGTGCAGCGGTGTCTGTCGGGGCGACGACATGGTGAAACTCCTCCTGGGTGGGCGTGCCGGTCGGCAGTCGAGGGCCGGTCAGCTCACGCGCCCAACCTTATCCGGGGCGCCTCGACCCCCGACCGGCGCGGTCTGCGCTGGTCGGGCGGGGTCTCCCCGGAGTCATTGGCCTGAGAGTTTCACCACCCGGCAGGGTGGTTTGCACCGTGGGCGAGAAGCGCGATGCTCCTGCTTTTCTCCGTGATTCGCCTGGTGTCCTGCGGTAACGGTGCCTGAGAGTTTACTGGGGAGTATTGCTCCTTCGGCGCCTCGTCCGACGAGGACGAGGTCTCTCCCGCGAGACGTCATCGGCGCGGTATTCGGTTGTACCGCTCACAGACGCTACGAACCGCCCCACCCCCAGTCAACAGGAAGACCGAGTGATCTCAACCCTTGCGCACCGGGCTCCCACGCTGAGCGGCGCGTTCTCACCAAGGAGCGAAAAGCCCCAGTACGCGCCGCAAAGCCTCGTCGACCTCGTCGGCCTCGTCTCTCGTCAAAGTGCCTGCTTGTTGCTCGAACCGCTGCAGGGGGTCGACGGCCTGGACCTGTTCCACCAGGACACGTGTTCGTTGATCTCCGATGCGAATCTCGGGGCGGTGTGCGGCAGGACGTGCGCTGGTTGACGTCGGCGCGGCGATCACGGTCGAGGTCAGGAGCGCGTCCGACTGCAAGATCACGGCGAAGCGCGGACCGCGCTGCTCGTGATCTCGTGCGTTGGGGTTGTCCTTCAACCGGTAAACGTCACCACGCATCGCCCGCGCCCATCGCTTCGCGGGCTGCGTTGACCTCGGCGAGGTCTTCTGGATCTTGAAGCAGTCTGGCGGATTCCTCTCGCATCTGTTCGTTGACGAGGTGTCGATACGACACGTCCAGCGCGTAGCGGATGGCGCTGTTGCGTGAGCTGCCATCGCTCATGAGGGCAGCCAGTTTCCGTTCTGCGTCGTCGTCGAGACGGACGGTGAAGCTGGTGGACATGCCTCAATGGTACGTGGCGTGAACCGGACTGAGAACCAAACCTGGTTCGCTCGATGGTGTCCCACGTGGTTCAGCTTTCGCGGGTGAGGTCCTCGAGTTGGGTTGTGAGGCCGTCGATGAGGGCGGTGAGGGCGAGTTCGAAGCTGGCGGCGTCTATCTCCGCCGCCTTCTGGTGGAGCAGGTGGGCCCTGCTGAGGTGCGGGAAGCGGTTGGCGTAGACCGTGGCGTCGGCGGGGAAGCCGTGGCTGAACGAACCCATGGCCGAGCCGATGACCAGGTACTTCGTCGAGGCGCCGATCATCGTGGCGTAGCGCTGCGGCCAGCCGGCCCGGGTGAGGCCGCCGTGGACGGCGTCGGCGGCGCGCAGGGCCGAAGCGCGCCGGGCCGGGCCGTAGGCGATGAACGGCACCAGGTTCGGGTGGTCGACCAGGGCGGCGCGGTAGGAGCGGGCCCAGGTGCGCAGGCCGGTGACCCAGTCCCGGTCGAAGTCGGAGACGTCGACCGCGCTCATCACCTCGTCGGCGATCTCGTGCAGCAGGTCTTCCTTGGTGGCCACGTGGTTGTACAGCGACGCGGCGCGCACGTCGAGGCGTTGGGCCAGCCTGCGCATCGAGAGCGCGTCCAGGCCTTCGGTGTCGATGATCTCCAGCCCGGACCGTCGGATGCGTTCCGGGGAGAGCCGGGGTGTGCTGGGTCTGGGCAACGTCTGTCTCCTCACCGGAATCCCTTGCGGCGTGCGCCGAGACGGTTCTAGGCTGCCATAAAACTAACGGTGTTAGTTACCGGCCTGCACGGAAAGGAACGACGCGATGGTCGACTTCTCGCTCTCCGAGACCGAGCGCGACATCCGCGACTGGGTGCGCAACTTCGTCCAGCGGGAGCTCATGCCGCTGGAGCCGGAGGTCCTGCGCAGGGAGCGGGCGGGTCAGCGCGGCCTCACCAAGGACGAGCTCCGCGAACTGCAGGACAAGGCGAAGGAAGCCGGCTTCTGGGGCGTGCAGACGCCCGAGGAGTACGGCGGCATGAACCTCTCGGCGGTCATGACGGCTCTGATCGAGGTCGAGCTCGGCCGCACCTACGTGCCGTTCCGCTTCGGCGGCTACGCCGACAACATCCTCTACCACGCCAACGAGGAGCAGAAGCAGCGCTACCTGCTGCCGACCATCGAGGGCACCCGCAAGTCCTGCTTCGCCATCACCGAGCCGGGCGCGGGCTCGGACGCCAAGAACCTGCGCACCACCGCCGTGCGCGACGGCGACGACTGGGTCATCAACGGCGAGAAGACCTTCATCACCGGCGGCATCGACGCCGACTTCGTGATGGTCTTCGCCGTCACCGACCGGGAGAAGGGCGCCAACGGCGGTGTCACCTGCTTCCTCGTCGACCGCGACATGGGCTGGAAGTCCGAGCCGATCGACATCATGGGACCCGACGAGCGCCAGCCGGCCGCGCTGGTGTTCGACAACGTCCGGGTGCCCGCCGAGAACGTGCTCGGCGAGGTCGGCAACGGGTTCGGGCTGGCCATGCAGTGGATCGGCCGGGGCCGCTACCTGCTGCCCGCCGCGGCGCTGGGCGCCTGCGAGCGGCTGGTGGAGATGGGCTCGGAGTACGCCCAGCAGCGCGAGACCTTCGGAGCCCCGATCGCCGACCGGCAGGCCATCCAGTGGATGATCGCCGACTCGACGGTGGAGATCGAGGCGCTGCGCTGGCTGATCCTGCAGGCCGCGTGGCAGGTCGACCAGGGCATGGACTCCCGGCACGCCCAGTCCATCGCCAAGCTGTTCGGCGCCACGCACGCCAACCAGATCGTCGACCGGGTGCTGCAGATCCACGGCGGCATGGGCTACACCAAGGAGCTCCCGGTCGAGCGCTGGTACCGCGACCTGCGCCTCCTCCGGATCTTCGAGGGCACCGACGAGATCCAGCGCCGCACCATCGCCCGCAACGTGCTCAAGGGCCACGCCTCGGTCAGCGGCGTCTTGGGCTGATGGTCGTCCGTGGTCGCTCTGCCGGGCGGCGCGGGTAGCGGAACCTGAGCGGCTCCGTGGTCTCCGCGCGCCACTCCTGATGCATGTCCAACACGGCGTCGCGGCGTGGTCGCCACGAAGCCGCTCAGAACCCGCGGCGGTGCCGGTAGCTCGCTTGGGGTAAAGAGGATGCGGCTCCGCCGCATGCTTGGCGGAACCGGAACATCACCGGAATGTCGCCACTCCGTTCGACGTGGTGAGTCGTGAGTCGCGGGTGATTTGTCGGTACCCTGGTGGACAACGGCCTCGATGCATCGGGAGTGATGATGTCGCTGTTCAAGAAGGTCACCGACTTCGCCAAGAGCCCGCAGGGCAAGAAGGTGGTGGACCAGGCCAAGAAGTACGCCTCCGACCCGAAGAACAAGGAAAAGATCGACCAGGTCAAGAACAAGTTCATGGGCAAGGGCGGATCCGGCTCGCAGGGTGGTTCCCAGGGCGGACACCACTGAGCGGAAGACCCAGGGAGCGGCCCCCGGCGTGAAGCCGGGGGCCGCTTTTCTGTTGCCCGCCGGGCGATCGACAGTAGAGTCCGGTCCCGGGTCGTTCTCCACGGCGAGCAGCACGGAGGTCTCGATGGGCAGCGCGCACGTCGCTGGAACGTTCGACACCAAGGGCGCGGAACTGGATTACGTCGCCGAGCTCATCGCCCACGGGCATCCCGTCGTCACCGTCGACCTGTCGACCACCGGCGAGGGCTCGTCCAGCGCCGTCGTCCAGCCCACAGAGGTCGCCGCGCACCACCCGGACGGCGCGGACGCGGTCTTCACCGGCGACCGGGGCACGGCCGTGACCGCGATGGCATGCGCGTTCGCGCACTTCCTGCGGGAGCGCGACGTCGACGGCGTCATCGGGCTCGGCGGTTCCGGCGGAACGGCGCTGATCACCCCCGCGATGCGGGCGCTGCCGGTGGGCGTGCCGAAGGTGATGGTGTCCACTGTGGCCTCCGGTGACGTGTCCGGCTACGTCGACGCCACCGACATCGCGATGTTCCCCTCGGTCACCGACGTCGCCGGGCTGAACCGGATCTCCCGCCGCATCCTCGCCAACGCCGCGCACGCGCTGCTCGGCGCGATCAGCCACCCGATGCCGCAGGTCGAGGACAAGCCCGCGGTGGCGCTGTCGATGTTCGGCGTCACCACGCCCTGCGTGACCACCACCGCCGACGCGCTGGCCGCCGAGTTCGACCCGCTGGTCTTCCACGCGACCGGAACCGGCGGCCGGGCCATGGAGAAGCTCGTCGACGACGGCCTGGTGCGCGCGGTCCTGGACATCACCACCACCGAGGTCTGCGACCTCATCGCCGGAGGCGTGATGAGCGCGGGCGAGCAGCGCCTCGACGCCATCGCGCGCACCCGCGTCCCCTACGTCGGCTCGTGCGGTGCGCTGGACATGGTGAACTTCGGCGCGCTGGAATCGGTTCCGCAGCGCTACCGCGACCGCAACCTCTACGTGCACAACCCGCAGGTCACCCTGATGCGCACCACCGCGCAGGAGTGCCGGGAGATCGGCTCGTTCATCGCGCGCAAGCTCAACGCCTGCCACGGCCCCGTCCGCTTCCTGCTGCCGACCGGCGGAGTGTCCATGTTGGACGCGCCGGGCCAGCCGTTCCACGACCCCGAAGCCGACGCCGCGCTGTTCGACACCATCGAGCGCGAGGTCGAGCAGACCGCGGACCGCCGAGTGCTGCGGGTCGGCCACAACGTCAACGACGAGGAATTCGTCACGGCGCTGCTGACCTCGTTCCGTGAAATCCTGGAGGGGCGGGGAAACCCGGGGGCCCGAGAGGCGTCCCGGCACTGACACTGGAGGGGCGATGAACGGATTCGACCGCGCGGAACTGCTCCGCGAGTTCCACTCCAAGGCCCAGCGCGGTGAACCGATCGTCGGCGGCGGAGCCGGCACCGGACTGTCCGCCAAGTGCGAGGAAGCCGGCGGCATCGACCTGATCGTCATCTACAACTCCGGTCGCTACCGGATGGCCGGACGCGGTTCGCTGGCCGGGCTGCTGGCCTACGGCAACGCCAACGAGATCGTGGTCGAGATGGCCCGCGAGGTGCTGCCGGTCGTGCAGCGCACCCCCGTTCTGGCCGGGGTCAACGGAACCGACCCGTTCATGCTGCGCGAGCACTTCCTGCGCGAACTGCGCGATCTCGGTTTCGCGGGCATCCAGAACTTCCCGACCGTGGGGCTCATCGACGGCACCTTCCGGGCCAACCTGGAGGAGACCGGGATGGGGTACGGCCTGGAGGTCGAGCTCGTCGCCGCCGCCCGCGAGGCCGACCTGCTCACCACGCCCTACGTGTTCTCCGCCGATGACGCGCGGGTGATGACCGAGGCGGGCGCCGACATCATCGTCTGCCACATGGGGCTGACCACCGGTGGCGCGATCGGCGCGGAGACCGCCAAGAACCTCGACGACTGCGTGCGGCTCATCGACGAGTGGTCGCAGGCCGCCGCCGAGGTCCGCGAGGACGTGCTGGTGCTGTGCCACGGCGGGCCGATCGCGACGCCCTCCGACGCCTCCTACGTGCTGTCGAGAACGAAGCGCTGCCACGGCTTCTACGGCGCCAGCAGCATGGAACGACTCCCCACCGAAGAAGCCCTGACCGAGCAGACCAAGGCGTTCACCAACATCAAGTTCTAGAGCGGATCCCAGGAGGAATCATGCGCAGTTTCGCGAGCGCGGTCATCGAGGCCCCCGTCGAGAAGGTGTGGGAGGCGGTGCGCGACTTCGACGCGCTGCCGGTGTGGCACCCGGCCATCGCCTCCAGCGAGATCGAGGACGGCCGCGACGCCGCGAGCGTCGGCTGCGTGCGGCGCCTGGAGCTCGGCGACGGGGGAGAGGTGCGGGAGCGCCTGGTGGCCCTCGACGACGTCGCGCGCAGCTACACCTACGAGTTCGTGACCAGCCCGTTCCCGGTCCGCAGCTACCGCTCCACGATCCACGTCGTGCCGGTCACGGCGTCCGGGCACAGCTTCGTCGAGTGGTTCGCCGATTTCGACGCCGACGCCGACGTCGAAGCCGAGATGGACAAGACCTTCGCCCAGGGCGTCTACGCCACCGGCCTGAAGGGCCTCGCGGCGCACGTCGCGGGCTGAGCGCCGCGTGGTGGCGGTTGCCCGCCGAAACCGCCACCACGGGCGCGGAAGTGTCGCTGAAACGTCACCTCCTGGGAGGTGGAAACGTCCGGTCCTGGGGCGATGGCGAAACCGAAGGGCTCGGGGATCGTGATCGGGCGCTCCGGTTAGAGTCGGGCGCGTGCCAAGCCCTACCCCCGCAGACATCGCCCACTCCGACCGGGTCGTGGTGACCGGAGGCTCCGGCTTCGTCGGCCGGGCCGTCGTCCGAGCGTTCATCGAGCGCGGCACCCCGGTCACCGTCGTCGATCTCCAGGCCCCGCCCGAGTCCCTCCGGGACCCGCTGGTGAGCTTCGTGGAGGGCGACCTGCGCGACGCCGACGTGCGGGACCGCGCCGTCGCGGCCGGCAGCGCCGGCATCGTCCACCTGGCCGCGATCACCTCGGTGCTCAAGTCGGTCGAGCAGCCCGCCGCGACCTACGCCAACAACGTGGAGGTCACCCAGCACCTGCTGGAGCTGGCCCGCGAGCGCGAGGTCGGGCAGTTCATCCTCGCCTCCACCAACGCCGTCGTCGGCGACATCGGGCACGGCACCATCTCCGAGGCGCTGCCGGTCCGCCCGCTCACGCCGTACGGCGCCACCAAGGCCGCCTGCGAGATGCTGCTGTCCGGGTACGCGGGCGCCTACGGGATGTCGACCTGCGCGCTGCGGTTCACCAACATCTACGGCCCCGGCATGGGCCACAAGGACAGCTTCGTGCCGCGCCTGATGCGCGCCGCGCTGGCCGGTGAGGGCGTCGAGGTCTACGGCGACGGCGCGCAGCAGCGCGACTTCGTGCACCTCGACGACGTGGTGCAGGGCGTGCTGGCCGCGTGGGACAAGCAGTACACCGGCACCGCGGTGATCGGCTCCGGCGAGTCGATCACGGTCTTGGAGCTCATCGACGCCGTCCGCGCAGCCACCGAGATCGACATCCAGGTCACCCACGTGCCCGCCAAGAACGGTGAGATGCCCGCGGTGATCGTGGACGTCTCCAAGGCGCAGCGCGAGCTCGGCTACCAGCCGGGGGTGGAGCTGACCGACGGTCTGCGCACCGTCTGGGCGGACTTCACCAGCGGAGCGCGGTGACGGCCGCGCTCGCGCGCGCACTGCGCCGGCACTGGTTGCTGGCGCTGCTGGTGCTGGCCGGACTGGTGCTGCGGATCATCACGCAGCTCGCCTACCGGCCCGCCCTGCTCTACATCGATTCGTTCCGCTACCTCGACGACGTCGGCGTGTTCCACCCCGGCGGCATCAACCCGGTCGGGTACGAGTGGTTCCTGTGGCCGCTGCTGGGCACGGGCGGGCTGGCCGGGGTCGCGGTCGTGCAGCACCTGCTCGGCATCGGCCTGGGCATCGGCGTCCACGTGCTGCTGCGCCGCTTCGGGGTGCGCGAGTGGCTGGCCGCGCTGGCCGCCGCGCCGGTGCTGCTGGACGCCTACCAGCTGCAGATCGAGCAGCTGATCATGTCCGATCTGCTGTTCCAGGTGCTGCTGCTGGTCGCCGTGTACCTGCTGTGCTGGTGGGGCCCGCCGACGCCGAAGGTCGCCGCCGTGGCCGGTGGCGTGCTGGCGCTGTCGGTGATGGTGCGCTCGGTGGGCTTGACGCTGGTGCTGCCCGCGGCCGTGTTCGTGCTGCTGGCGGCCGGTCTGCGCCCGCGCGGTGGCTGGCGGCCACGGCTGATCGCCACCGGTGCGCTCGTCGCCGGGTTCGGCGGGCTCGTGCTGGTCTACGCGCTCTACGGCGCGGTGGTCGCCGGGAAGTTCGGCGTCGGCGGTTCCGGCGGCGGGGGAGTGCTGTTCGGGCGCGCGGCGGTCGTGGCGAACTGCGACGAGCTGGACCTGACGCGCGAAGAGCAGCTGCTGTGCCCCGACGAGCCGCGCGAGCACCGCGAGGAGCTCGGCATCGACTTCTACCTGCACCTCTGGGACGTCCAGGCCAACGTCGACAAGCTGCTGCCCGAAGGCATGGACGTCAACGCGGCGCAGCGGTCGCTGACCCGCAAGGTCGTGCTCAACCAGCCGCTGGACATCGCGGGCGGTGTCGTCGGCGACTTCCTCAAGGGCTTCGCCCCCACCCGCACCCAGACGGTCGGCGACGTGCCGCTGGACCGGTGGCAGTTCCAGCTCGACCACCCGATGTACGCCCCGGAGTGGTACGCGCAGGAGTGGGCCGAGCTCTACGACGGCGTCGGGCTGCGCGCGGATCCGGAACTCACCTCGTTCCTGCGCGGCTACCAGCTCGGCGGCGGCTACACCCCGGGCCTGCTGCTCGGCGGCGCGCTGCTGCTCGCGGGCGCGGCGGTGCTGGGCGCGGGACGGGCCAGGCGCAGCGGGCTGCGCGCGGTGACGCTGCTGCCCGCCGGTCTGGTGACCACCTCGCTGCTGACCGCATCGGTCATGGAATTCTCCTGGCGGTACCAGTTGCCCGGACTCGTGCTCATCCCGCTCGCCGGCGCGCTGGGCGCCACCGCGATCTTCGGCCGCGAGGCCATCCGTTCCACACCCCGATCGACGCCCTCCGAGGAGTGCCAGATGTTGACGACCTTCCCCGACGAGGTGGACCGGGACGCGCTGGAGGAGTACGCGTCCCGCTACGGCGAGCACCGGTTCGCGCCGGTGGTCGTGCTGATCGCCGCCTACAACGAGGAGGAGTCGATCGGCGAGGTGCTCGACGCCATCCCGTCCCGCAGCTGCGACCTGGACGTCGACACCCTGGTGGTCGTCGACGGTGCCAAGGACCGCACCGCCGAGGTGTCGCTGGAGCACGGCGCCCGCACCTGCGTGGCGCCGAACAACCGGGGCCAGGGCGCGGCGCTGCGGCTGGGCTACCGGCTGGCCGCGCAGCGCGGCGCGCGCTACGTGATCACCACCGACGCGGACGGCCAGTACGACATCTCCGAGCTGCCGAAGCTGCTGGAACCGCTGATCGAGGGCCGCGCGGACTTCGTCAGCGGCTCGCGGCGGCTGGGCAGCAACGAGCGCCCGGCCCTGATCCGCCGCATCGGCACCTACGTGTTCGCGTGGGTGGTCAGCGCCCTGACCCGGCAGCGGATCACCGACACCTCGTTCGGTTTCCGCGGCATGCGGGTGGAGGTGCCGAACTCGGTGACCCTGCGACAGCCGCAGTACCAGTCCTCCGAGCTGCTGGTGGGCCTGCTCAGCCACGGCTACCGCGCGCTGGAGCAGCCGATGCGGATGCTGCAGCGCACGGCGGGGGAGAGCAAGAAGGGCTCCAGCTTCAGCTACGGCTACCGCTACGCCAAGGTCGTGCTCGGCACGTGGTGGCGCGAGCGCCGCAGCACCGGTCGCGCGGACGCCCCGGCGGTGGAGCGGGTCAGCGAGCGTCCGGCCGCGGTCGGCGAGTGAACACGAGCTTGTCGATCAGCACGAACTTGACCGCGAACATCACCGCGTAGGTCCCGATGAAGGCGCCCCACACCACGGCCACCTGAGCGGGCCGGGTGTCGGGGAACGCCGAGGTCGCCGCGATCTCGGCGAGGTGGGTGGCGCCTGCGGCCAGCAGCGCCGTGCCGACCGAGATCGCGCCGTAGCGCAGGAGCTCACCGCGCAGCGCGTCTCGCCCACCGCCGCCCCAGGTGCGACGGTTGAGGGTGAAGTTCGGGATCGCGCCGGCCAGCCAGGCCAGCACGGTCGAGACGACCGGTGTGGCCCCGAGCGAGTAGGACAGCAGGAACACGAGCTGGCTGATGCCGGTGGCCATGACCGATGCCGCTGCGAACCGGCTGATCAACCGCCAGTAGCGAGCACGGCCGGTGATCATCGGCTGCGCCACGTGTCCTCCAGAGAAATTCATGCGCAAGTGTGCTGGGCGGAACGATACCGATCGCTGTGCGTGGTCTTCTTGGACTGTTGAAGAGATGAGAGCATGCGTGATGTTCATGCTGCACTACCGGCTGGAAAGAGGGAGACAGGCGTGCGAATCCTCGTCCTCGGAGGGGACGGCTATCTCGGTTGGCCGACCGCTCTGCACTTGTCCGACCGCGGCCACGAAGTCGCCGTGGCGGACAACTACGCCCGTCGGGGCTATGACCACGAGATGGGTGTCGAGAGCCTCGTGCCGATCGAGCCGATGCAGGTCCGTCTGGACGCCTGGCGCGAGGTCTCCGGCAAGACCATCAAGCACTACTACGGCGACTTGGTCGACGGTGACTTCACGACCGAGATGATCGCCGACTTCCGGCCGGACACCATCGTGCACTTCGCCGAGCAGCGTGCGGCTCCGTACTCGATGATCGACCGCAAGCACGCGGTCTACACCCAGCAGAACAACGTGGTCGGCAACCTCAACGTGCTGTTCGCGATCCAGGAGGTCGACCCGGAGATCCACCTGGTCAAGCTGGGCACGATGGGCGAGTACGGGACGCCCAACATCGACATCGAGGAAGGCTGGCTGGAGGTCACCCACAACGGGCGGACCGACCGGATGCTCTACCCGAAGAAGCCGGGGTCCTTCTACCACCTGAGCAAGGTGCACGACAGCCACAACATCGAGTTCGCCTGCCGCATCTGGGGTTTGCGGGCCACCGACCTCAACCAGGGCGTGGTCTACGGGCAGGAGACCCCGCAGACGGTGCGGGACCCGAGGCTGGCGACCCGGTTCGACTACGACGCCATCTTCGGCACGGTCCTCAACCGGTTCGTCATCCAGGCGGTGCTGGGGCACCCGCTGACGGTGTACACGCCGGGCGGGCAGACCCGGGGCATGATCGATATCCGGGACACCGTGGAGTGCATCCGGCTGGCCGCCGAGAACCCGGCCGACCGCGGTGAGTTCCGGGTGTTCAACCAGATCACCGAGAGCTACTCGGTCGGTGAGATCGCCAAGACCATCGCCAACAACTTCGACGGTCAGGTCGAGATCGAGCACGTCGACAACCCGCGGGTCGAGCAGGGCGAGCACTACTACAACGTCAAGCACACCGGCCTGGTGGAGCTGGGCCTGGAGCCGCACCTGCTGTCGAACACGCTCATCGAGTCGCTGTTCGAGGTGGCGGACAAGCACAAGCACCGGGTCGACCTCGCCGCGATGCGGCCGACGGTGAACTGGCGCAAGGCCAGCAACCCGATGCGGGACGAGAAGTAGCGGATCCAGAAGGGTGCCCCGGGCTGTTCGGCCCGGGGCTCCTTACCGCGTGTCGGGGGGCTTCCACGCGGCAGCTTCGAACATTAGCCCTCGCGGATGATCTCGGCGATACGGCACGTGGGTAAATCTCGAACCCGCTGTGAACGTTGGTTAACGAGCGTCACCGAGCGCTCGGATCCGGTCAAACGGACGGTTTCCCTCCCAAATCCGACGATTCGTCGCGTCCCGCGCGAGGGTCGGATCCGGGGTGGGAACCGTCCCGTGCCTGCTCAGCCCTGGGCCGTGGCCGGAGCCTCCTCCTCGAAGTCGTCGATCTCGCGGCGCTCGCTGACGATCACCCGAATGGTGTAAGCCAGCGCGGCCACCCAGGCCACGACGATCGCTCCGTAGATCACCGCGGGGGTCGGGGCGGGCAGGTCGAACGCCTTGATCAGCGTGCGCGCGTTGGTCAGCACGATCAGGCCGCCGGCGCCGACGCCGATCAGCCGCATCGGCACGACCCGGACCAGGTAGGCCGCCAGCGGCGCGGCGAGGACGCCGCCCAGCAGCAGCGCGCCCACGGTCATCCAGGACAGCTTCTGGTCGGCCAGCGAGAGCAGGAAGCCCAGGCTCGCCGCCACCGCGATCAGGAACTCGCTGGTGTCGACCGAGCCGATGACCTTGCGCGGCTCGACCTTGCCGGTGCTCAGCAGCGTGGGCGTCGCGACCGGGCCCCAGCCGCCACCGCCGGTGGCGTCCACGAACCCGGCGACCAGGCCCAGCGGAGCCAGCAGCTTGGAGCTGACACCGGTGAGCTGGCGGCGGCGCAGCGGCCGGATGGCGAAGCGCAGCAGCACGTAGACGCCCAGCGCGAGCAGGATGGTCGACATCCAGGGCTCGGCGGCCTCGGTGGAGACGTTGCTCAGCGCGGTCGCGCCGAGGAACGCACCGATCGCGCCGGGCACGCCCAGCGTGAGCACGATCTTCCAGTCGACGTTGCCGAACCTCCAGTGCGAGAGGCCGGAGGCGACCGAGGTTCCGATCTCGGCGAGGTGCACCGAGGCGGAGGCCAGCGCAGGCGTGAGTCCCGCGGTCAGCAGGATGGTCGTCGAGGTGACGCCGTAGGCCATGCCGAGCGAGCCGTCGACCAGCTGCGCGATGAAACCACCGATCGCGAAGATCAGGAATGCTTGCACGATGTCTCCGTACGGGAAGATCCGAGACGCGACGAGTTCGCGGCGCGAGGGCTCGTGGCGGGGATGGTGCTGCGGGCAGGTGGGCGCGACCAGGGACTAGCGCGAGCGCCGACACCGTGCGGAGGTGACGCGGCGCAGGTCGACGTGGAGGCGCTGCGACAGCAGCCGCCACTGATCACCGGGCGTCATGGGGGACAGTCAAACAGATCGCGCGTTCGAGTGGCAGCGTCTCCCAGAGTGCGGGAGGGATCTCTAGGCCGATCGAGGGCGGCTTGTGTCGAAGGCCACCATCCGGCCCATGTGATCGTGACTCGGCTCCGGTTCGTCTTGGTCCACTGTGGACGATCTACCTGCGGCTAGTTGATCTGACAGCCCTTGCGCGCCTTGGCGATCTACCTTTGATCATCCGTGTGACCTGCGGGAACTGTTCGAATCAAGGAGTCGGCGGCGGTGCGGAAGGAGTGCCGAAAACGGCTTCTCCGCAGGCTGCTCCGGATGTTGATGTTATCGAACGACGATCTCAGTCAGTCACTGAAAGTCACGGTTTGTATGGCGCAGTCGGGTGAACCATCTGCTGGGTGAGCCATCAGTTGCGGCCTGCCGTGACTGTCAGCTACGTTCTGATCTGCACGTCACGGTTCGATCACGACAAGATCTCTTTCCCCGAGGAGCTCTTGCCCGCACCCCCGAAACGCGGGAGTGGCCGGACCGACCCCCGACGGAAGGCAGTGATGGGCAAGCATCGCAAGGAAGACCGGCTCCCCCCGACAGCCGGCCTTCCGCTCCGCAACAAAGTTGTGGCTGCGGTGGTGGCCGGAGGCGCGTTCGCGGCAGTGGGTCAGCCCTTGGCCGCGAACGCGAACTCCGACCAGCAGCGCGACGTCCGGCCCCTGGCCGGGACCAAGAACCTGAGCACCGCGATCACCGGCACTCAGAACAGCCCCGCAGCCGTCCGGCTGCTCAAGGCCCAAGTACCCGAACAGCAGCCCGAGGTGCAGGAGCTGGCCAAGGCCAAGGCCATCGAAGCCGAGCGCATCGTCCGGGAGGAGGCCGCCCGCCAGGCGGCAGCCCAGGCCGCGCAAGCCGAGGCCGAGGCGAAGCGGGCCGCTGAGGAGAAGGCGCGCAAGGCCGCCGGCTTCCACAGCCCCGCCGAAGGCCGGTACACCTCCGGCTTCGGCTCCCGCTGGGGCAGCAGCCACATGGGCATCGACATCGCCAACAGCATCGGCACGCCGATCTACTCGGTGGCGCCCGGCGAGGTCATCGACGCGGGCCCGGCCAGTGGTTTCGGCATGTGGGTCCGGGTGCAGCACGACGACGGCACGGTCACCGTCTACGGCCACGTCAACACGATCGTGGCCGACGAGGGGCAGCGGGTCGGCGCCGGCGAGCAGATCGCCACCATGGGCAACCGCGGCCAGTCGACCGGTCCTCACCTGCACTTCGAGGTCCACGAAGACGGGACGAAGATCAACCCGGTGCCTTGGCTCAGAGAACGAGGCATCGACGTTTCCTGAGGTGTCGGTGGTTGCTCTGCTCGGCGGTGCGGGTGGCGGAACCTCAGCGGCCCTCTGGCTCCGGGAGCCGAAGCTTGTGTATGCCGATACACGGCGCTTCGGCTGTCCTCACCAGAGAACCGCTGAGAACCCGCGGCAGTGCGGGCTGAGTCCCACACCTGAAGCAGCGGCTATCGCCGCTCTGAACAGCGCCCTATAGGCGCACCCGAGAACGGCCGCCCGGGGTCCGCATTCCCCCGACAGACCCCGGGCGGTTCACCAAGTTCAGGACGCTGTCGTCCTGGTCGTGGATTCGGGCCTGCGGCGCAGGAGGCGCGGTAGGGGCAGCAGACGGCGCCGGGTCTCCGGTTCGTCGGTCGATCGGTCCGGGTGGTCCGTGGTTCCCGCGAGCCTTGCCAGGTCGATCCGCACACCCATGTGTCCTCCCTCGGCTGCTCTGCCTCGATCAAGAGCAACGCTAGCCGACCGGACGGGGCGGGAACTCCGCTCTTCTACTCAATTCCTCACGGCTCCGTCGGCTGCGGGGTCGGAGCATCCTCCTCCAGGCGCTGGCGCAGCCACACCAGGGTTCGCGACAGCAGGCGCGAGACGTGCATCTGCGAGATGCCGACCTGGTCGGCGATCTGGGTCTGCGTCATGCCGCGGAAGAAGCGCATCACCAGGATGCGGCGCTCCCGCTCGGGCAGCTCCTCCAGCAGCGGCCGGACCATCTCGCGGTTCTCCACCTCGGCGAGCTCGGCGTCGTCCGACCCGATCGCGTCCCCGAGCGGGATCTCGTCGGTGTCGGTGAGCAGCTCGTCCAGCGAGGCGCTGCGGTAGGCGTTGCCCGCCTCCAGCCCGTGGTAGACGTCGTCGGTGCTGATGCCGAGGTCCTTCGCCAGCTCGCTGGGGGTGGGGGCGCGCCCCAGCTCCTGCGAGAGGCGCGCGATCGCGGCCGAGACCGACAGGTGGAGCTCCTGCAGGCGGCGCGGCATCCGCACCGCCCAGCCGGTGTCGCGGAAGTGCCTGCGGACCTCGCCCATGATCGTCGGGACCGCGTAGGAGAGGAAGTCGACCCCGCGCTCGGGGTCGAAGCGGTCGACCGCGTTGATCAGACCCAGCACCGCGACCTGCGTCAGGTCCTCCTGGGACTCGCCGCGGTGGCTGAAGCGCCGGGCGATGTGCTCGGCGACCGGCAGATGCTCGGTGACCAGCTGGTCGCGCAGTTCGGAGCGTCGTGGATCCTTCTCATCCAGCTTCGCGAGCTCGCCGAACAGCGGCGCCAGCCTGTCGTAGCGCTCGTTGCGTGACTGAGTGGAATCCGCTCGTTTCACACCTGAGCCGTCCGTCCCTTGGTCAACTCGATCCGCACCAGGTGGCTGCCGTTGGCAGCGGGATCCGACTCGACCGAGGTTGACACAGCGTCGGCCAACGCGCTGAGCACGCGCCAGCTGAATGTGTCCTTGCGGGGCCCGAAATCGTTCTTGCTCAGCACTTCCGCGGTGATCGACAACTGCTCACCGGACAGCCGGAACCTGCAGATGAGTGTGGCTTCCGGCGCCGCCAGCCGGACCAGCGACGAGCACGCCTCGTCAACCGCCAGCCGCAGGTCCGCGATCGAGTCGACGTCGTGGTCGGCGCGCATGGCCAGGTCGCCCACGACGGCCCGCATCACCGACAGCTGGTCGGGCTCGGCCCGGACCCGCACCTCGACCTGGTTCGGAGCGGAAGTCGCAGGTTCCACCTGCGCGACCTCGCGTTCCACGCTCATTTCGACGACCACCTCGTCTCGGAGCGGCGTTCACTCACGGTGACCTGCCCTTGCGGCTTCCTGGTACCCGTGACCCCGGTCGTGCAAACTCCAGGTCCGATCAGCGACCCGTCCAGTAATCCCAGAATGCCTGCAGGATCAGAGCCACGATCACGGCGTACCACACTACGACCACGAGACTGTGAAACCGGCTCAACGCCACGCCGAGGGACCGGCCGCCGCCCAAGTGCCCCTCGCGCAGGTTGTGCAAGGTCGTGTACCAGAACAGCGGGATCGTGACGACCCAGACGACCATGCAGTACGGGCACAGCGCCCCGATGGAGTACAGGCTCTGCACGATGAGCCAGTGGATGAACACCACGGCCAGCGTGGTGCCGGCCTGCATGCCCAGCCAGAACCAGCGCGGCGCGCGGAACCCGGCCAGCAGCGCGACGCCCGCGGTGACCACGACCGGGAACGCCGCGACGCCGATCAGCGGGTTCGGGAAGCCCAGCAGCGCGGCCTGCGAGCTGTCCATCACCGAACCGCAGGACACGATCGGGTTGAGACTGCACGAGGGCACGTAGCCCGGGTCGGACAGCTTGGCCAGCTTCTCGACGATCAGCGCGAACGAGGCGACGAGCCCGATCGCGCCGCCCACGACGTAGAGCCAGGCCAGGCCGCGCGGCCCGGCGGCGGGCTGCTGCGCGCCGGGTGCGGCCTGTTCGACGGCGTGGGCGGTGGTCACTTCGCCAGCTCCTGGTCCAGCTGCTTGCGGAACGCCTGGTCGACCTCGGCCATGTTCTGCGCGTTGCCCTGATCGAACTGCCGGCCGTTGATGAACAGCGTCGGGGTGCCCGAGACACCGGCGGTCTTGCCGTCGGCGATATCGCGGTCGATCTTGGCCTGGACGTTGGGCGAGACCATGTCCTGCTTGAAGCGGTTGACGTCCAAACCGATCTGCTGCGCGTACTTCTCGAACTCCGCGTTGGCCTTGGCCTCGTCGCTGTTGAGCTCCTCCGCGTTCGCGGTCGCCCAGGCGGTCCAGTTGTCGAACAGGGCGTGGTACATCTCCTTGTACTTGCCCTGCAGCGCGGCGGCCTCAGCGGCGCGCGCGGCGTGCTGGCCCAGCGGGTGCATCTCCAGCGGGTAGTTGCGCGTGACGAACGTGATCCGTCCCGCGTAGTCGTTCTCGATCTTCTTCGTCATCTGCGAGTAGTACTGGTAGCAGGACGAGCACTGGTAGTCGAGGAACTCGGTGACGGTGACCTTGCCGTCGGGCGCCTCGGTGAGCACGTTGCTGTCGGGCTTGCGCAGCACCTCGGCCGCAACCGGGGGCTGGCCGCTGCCGGCGCCGCCACCGCTGTCGCCGGATCGGTTGAACAGCAGCACACCACCGATCACCAGCACTGCGACGACCACCACCGCGATGGTGAGGATGACGTTGGTGGAGACCCCGCTCTTCTGGGTCACCGGGTTCTGGTTCTTCGGCATCGTGCGCATTCACCTTCGGCGGTTGTGAGGGGAACCGACCAAAACAGTCTCGCGCATTCACCCGGTCGGGAAATTCTGCGGGGGTGGTCTCACAGCACCTTCACAGCGAGCTCTCAGCTTGTCGGTGATCCGACCAGGGGTGATGCTGACGCGCATGACCGATCTGGCGGGCCTGCTCGACGACGATTCGCGCGCCGCGTTGCGGGCCTGGCCAGGCGGGACGTGGTATCCGCCCGCGCTGGCCACCCTGACCCGGCACGAGTTCTCCGACGAGAACTGGATCTACGAGCGCAAGCTCGACGGGGTCCGGCTGATCGCCGGGGCCGACGGCGGCGAGCCGCAGCTGTGGTCGCGCAACCGCAAGCGGGTCGACCCCTCCTACCCGGAGATCGCCGAGGCGCTCGCGGCCCAGAACGCGCCGAACTTCGTCGTGGACGGCGAAGTCGTGGCCTTCGAGGGCGACCAGACGAGCTTCGCCCGGCTGCAGAAGCGGATGCACCTCACCGACGCCGCGACCGCCCGGCGCACCGGCGTCGCCGTCCACTACTACGTCTTCGACCTGATCGCCTTCGGCGGCGTGGACCTGACCCGGTTGCCGCTGCGGACCCGCAAGCGGCTGCTGCGCGAGTGCTTCGAGTTCACCGACCCGCTGCGGTTCAGCCAGCACCGCAGCGGCGACGGCGAGGAGTTCTTCGCGCAGGCGTGCGCGCGCGGCTGGGAAGGGCTGATCGCCAAGCGGGCCGATCAGCCCTACCGGTCGGGGCGCGGCCGGGACTGGCTGAAGTTCAAGTGCGTCTCCGGCCAGGAGTTCGTGATCGGCGGCTACACCGATCCCAAGGGCTCCCGATCCGGCTTCGGCGCGCTGCTGGTCGGCTACTACGACGCCGATGGCCTGCGCTACGCGGGCAAGGTCGGCACCGGGTACGACGAGCGAACGCTGCGCGAGCTCTCGGCGAAGCTGGACGAGCTCGCCCGCGCGGACTCACCGTTCCACGACCTGATCCGGGAACCGGGGACGCACTGGGTGGAGCCGGAGCTGGTCGCCGAGGTCGGCTTCAGCGAGTGGACCGGCGACGGCAAGCTCCGGCACCCCAGGTTTTCGGGTCTGCGCAACGACAAATCGGCCGACGACGTCCGCCGCGAGTGACGCGCCTCAGCGCTCGGAGACGATCGGCGCCTGGTTGGCGGCCGGCTCGATCTGCTGGCCCGTATGGGCCGGGGGACTGAACACCGCGAGCAGAACGGTCATGACGACCATCGAAACCGTCGCTACAACCGACACGATCGTGCGGCTGTTGATCTGCATCGCGCTGCTCTCCCGGAGAAATGTCGTGCGGAGTGGTGGAGGTGGGGGCTCCCGGCGAATGCCGGAGAAGTCGTCCCACACCAGGTGTCGGCACGAGAGGCGGGAACGTTAACGCCTTCGTCACAACTTTCTGGTGTGATGCGGAACATTCTGGCGGCGACCGGATTTCGGGTTCATCAGGCCCGAATTCCGCTCGCTCTCGGTGATGGATCAGTGACCCTGCGGCGTCGTACCGGCCGGGGGTCGGATCGGCGCTCTCGGCCTCGCGACGTCGCCGTGACCGGTATCGTCGCAGGGCGTGGTAGCCGATCCTGCCGATCTCCCGAAAGTGACCCGCGCGCTGGCCAAAGCCGGACTGGACGACGTCCCGGCGCTGACCGAGCGGCTGATGTCCGCGATCTTCACCGACAACCCCGAGTGGACCGACTACCGGCCGGTGCCCAAGGAAGACCTCTGGGAGGGCTGTCGGCAGTACCTGGAGCGGATCCTGCAGATCCTCAGCGGCGAGGTCGACATCTCCGATCGGGACGACGACGTCGCCGCCGCCATCGGCCGCCGCCGCGCCGAGCAGGGCGTGCCGCTGGAGGTCATGCTGCGGACGTTCCGGCTCGGCGGGCGCGTGGTGTGGGAGGCGCTGGTCGACCAGGCGCACCGCGACGGCGCCGATCCGGACGCGGTGCTGGGCGTGGCCACCTCGATCTGGCGGGTCATCGACGGCTTGTCCTCGACGCTGTCGACCTTCTACCGCAACACCGAGCTGGAGCGGCTGCGCCGCGACGACCAGCGCAGGCACGCGCTGGTGGAGGACCTGCTGGCCGGCCGCGCCCGCGACGTCGCCTTCGCCCAGCGCACCGCCAAGGAGCTCGACCTGCCCACCGGCGGCGCGTACCTGGTGGTGGTCGCCGAGATGACCGACGACGGCGGCTTCGCGCTGCGCGGGCATTCCGAGGCGCTGGCCGCGCTGCACCTCCGCTCGGTCTGGCAGGTCCGCGCGGACTCCCTCGTCGGTCTGGTCGCCCTGGAGCAGCACCCGGCGGCGCTCGCGCTCGACGCGCTCCGACCGCTGGCCCGCGCCCGGGTCGCGGTCTCGCCGAAGGTGCAGGGCCTCGCCGAGATCGGCCTCGCCCACCAGCTGGCCCTGACCACGCTGGGCACCTCGGCGCACGGCACCACCGAACTGGTCACCCTGGAGGAGCGCTTCCCCGAAGCCCTGCTGGTGCAGTCACCGGACCTGGCGCAACGCCTGCTGGAAACCCAGCTCGGCCCGGTCCTGGAACTACCGCCCAAGGAGCGCGACATGCTCCTGGACACCCTCACGGCCTGGCTGGAGGAGAACTGCTCCACCGCCAACGCCGCAGTCCGCCTGCACTGCCACCGCAACACGGTCCTCAACCGCCTTCACCGCATCACCACCCTCATCGGCCAACCCCTCCACGGCCGCACGGCCTACGTCTCCCTCTCCCTCGCCCTGTCCACCCTCAACCTCCGAGACGACGAGCAGAGCTGATGCCTCGGGTAGCGATGGATTTACTCAAAGCTTTACCGGTTTCTCGGCGGTTCTGGTAACTACCGATATCGAACGCCGCAGACGAACGGGGGGACATGGATCCGCATCGCTATCTTGAGGACTTCGAGAAGTGGTCCGAATCGACCGGGCGGACCGGGCGTTGATCGCGGGCGGTTTCTCGCACGAACCGCCCGTCGTCAACGGGCATTGCCAACGTCAGCCGGTCGGCCGGCGGGCCTCGACCTCGATCTCGATCTTCATGCCGGTGTCGATGAGGTCGCAGATGAGGATGGTTCCGGCTGGGCGGCTTTCGCCGAAATGGCGGCGCAGGACTGGCCAGCAGGGCGGGAAGTCGTGGCGGTTCGGCAGGAAGTAGCGGACGCGGACCACGTCGGCGAAGGTGCAGCCCGCCTCGGCCAGCACGCCGCCGATGTTGCGCATGCACTGCTCGGTTGCTCCACCACGTCGTCCGAGATGGTCATGGCGGTGTAGTCGAAGCCGGTCGTGCCGGCCACGTGGACGCGGTCGCCGTCGATCATGGCGCGCGCGTACCCGATCTGATCTTCGAAGGTCGAGCGCTGGAGATCGTGCGTCGCTCCGTCACGCGCCTCAGGTTATGACGCGGCGATTGTGCAGTGGGCATAGTTGGAAAAATTTGGGTTCTTTTCGCAGGTAGCGGGCGTAACCGCAGGTGCTGGGGTTTTGTGCCTGACGGAGTTCCGTTTGTGACGGGGATCGCGGCTCCCTTCTGTAACCGCGGCGCCACGTGTTGTGCCCATCACGGCATGGGCTGTGCGATGTGCACAGTTGGTCGTCCTAAAGTCTGGGCGGCTGGGCATAGCGCGGAAGTGGTCGTGCTCACGACACTCTGGGTGAGGATGGCCCGCTCGCGAAGACGGGTCGTCGGTAACCGGCGCGTGCGTTCAAAGGAGCACAGCGAAGTGCAGGAGTTCGACCTTCTGGTGGTGGGCGGCGGCCCCGGTGGCTACGTCGCCGCGATCCGGGCCGCGCAGCGCGGCCTCTCGGTGGCCGTGGTGGAGAAGGAGCGGCCCGGAGGTGTGTGCCTGAACTGGGGCTGCATCCCGACCAAGGCCATGCTGCGGTCCGCCGAGGTCTACGAAACCGTGCTGCACGCCGCCGATTTCGGCGTCAACGTCGAAGGCGTCAGCGTCGACTACGACGCGATCACCCGCCGCAAGGCCAGCGTCGTCAAGGGCCTGACCGACGGCGTCGCGGGCCTGCTCAAGGGCAACGGCGTCACCGTCATCAACGGCCACGCCCGCTTCACCGCCCCGACCACCGTGGACGTCTACGCCACCGGTGAGTCCCCGCTGGGCGCCGACGGCCCCCGCTACGCCGCCGAACCGACCGGCGCGAAGCCGATCGACCAGGTCAAGGCCACCGACGTCATCATCGCCACCGGCTCGGTCCCCGTGCAGCTGCCGCTGCCCGGCGCGGATCTGCCCGGCGTGATCACCTCCGACGGCGCCTTCGGCCTCACCGAGGTCCCCAAGCGCATCGCCATCATCGGCGGCAGCGCGGTCGGCGCCGAGTGGGCGACGCTGTTTTCCACCCTGGGCAGCGAGGTCAGCATCATCGAGATGCAGAAGACCCTCGTCCCGGCCGAGGACGCCGAGGTCGGCAAGGCGCTGGGCCGCTCGTTCACCAAGCGCGGCATCAAGGTCCTCACCGAGGCCACCGTCTCCCGAGTCGACCGGGGCGAGAACGGCCTGCAGGTCACCGTGGACGGCGCCAAGCCGCAGCAGATCGACGCCGACTACGTGCTCGTCGGCGTGGGCCGCAAGCCCAACACCGCGAGCCTCGACCTCGACAAGGCCGGTGTCGCCACCAGCGACCGCGGTTTCATCACCGTCGACGACGCGCTGCGCACCAACGTCGAGCACGTCTACGCCATCGGCGACGTGACCGGCAAGGCGCTGCTCGCGCACGTCGCCTCGCACCAGGGCGTCGTCGCCGCCGAGACCATCGCCGGGCACCACGCCGCGATCGACTACAACGTCATCCCGGCCGCCACCTTCACCCACCCCGAGGTCGCCTCCGTCGGTCTGACCGAGGCGCAGGCCAAGGACGCCGGGCACGACGTCATCGCCGCGAAGTTCCCCTTCGCCGCGCTCGGCCGCGCGCAGAGCTACGGCGACACCGAGGGCTTCATGAAGATCGTCGCCGGCAAGAAGTACGGCGAGGTCCTGGGCGTGCACATCATCGGCCACGCCGCCAGCGACCTGATCACCGAAGGCGCGCTGGCCATGGCTCTGGAAGCCACTCTCGACGAGCTGGCCGAGACCATCCACGCGCACCCGACGCTCGGCGAGGTCGGGATGGAGGCCGCGATGAACGCCCTCGGCCTGCCGGTCCACGTAGCACCGCCCAAGAAGCGCTAGAGGCAAGAGAAAAGGGGATCCGCGATGGCACAGACAGCCACCCGCAGCAAGCCGTCCACGCGCACCGGCGCGACCAAGACGCGGCGCTCCACCTCGGCGCGGGCCGCTGAGCGCGGCCGCTTCGCGGGAGAGTCGCCGGAGCTGCTGCGCGACTACTTCTACGAGATGACCCTGATCCGCCGCTTCGAGGAGCGCGCCGCGCAGGGCTACACGCAGGCCAAGATCGGCGGCTACTGCCACCTCAACCTCGGTGAGGAGGCCTCGGTCGTCGGCCTGATGCGCTCGCTGCGCAAGACCGACCTGCTGTTCACCAACTACCGCGAGCACGGCTACGCCATCGCCAAGGGCATCGAGCCCGGCCGCGTGATGGCCGAGCTCTACGGCCGCACCACCGGCACCTCCAAGGGCTGGGGCGGCTCGATGCACATGTTCGACGTCGAAGCCGGTCTGCTCGGCGGGTACGGCATCGTCGGCGGGCAGATCCCGCTGGCCACCGGCGCCGCGCTGGCCATCGACTACCGCTCCGGCGACCAGGTCGTCATGTGCCAGATGGGCGACGGCACCACCAACATCGGTGCCTTCCACGAGGCGCTGAACATCGCCGCGCTGTGGAACCTGCCGGTGATCTTCGTGGTGATCAACAACCAGCTCGGCATGGGCACCACCGTGGAGAAGTCCTCGGCGGAGTCGGAGCTGCACAAGCGGGCTTCGGCCTACCGGATGCACGGCGAGCGGGTGGACGGCAACGACGTCCTCGCGGTCCGCGACGCGGCTTCCCGGCTGGTCGAGCAGGCTCGCGAGACCGGCCGTCCGGCGCTGCTGGAGCTGGTCAGCGAGCGGCTCAAGGGCCACTCCGTGGTCGACCCGGGCAAGTACCGCGACGAGGAGTCGATGGAGAAGGCCAAGCAGGCCGACCCCGTCGCCAACTTCCGCGCGGAGCTGATCAACGCCGGTGTCCTCGACGAGGACGCCGCGGTCGAGATCGAGACCAAGGCGCAGGCCGAGGCGGACGCCGCCGTGGCCTTCGCCGACGACAGCCCGCACCCCGACGTCGAGACGCTGTTCGACTACACCTACGCCACGCCGGTCGCCAACGACTCGCGGCGGCTGCCCGCCGACCCGCTGTTCGTGCACAACTGACGGGTCGAATCCTCAAGTCCCCTTGCGGTTTTTGCGACACCCCGCCACACGTATCGCAACCCGGTGACCGGGGTTTTCCGACGCCAAACGGGAAACCCCGGACCCCGGGCCGCTCTTGACCGCTGTCCAGGAGAAATCCCTTGGCCCTCATGACCTATCGCCAAGCGCTGCACGACACCCTCCAGGAGGAGATGCGGCGCGACGAGGACGTGCTCCTCATCGGCGAAGAGATCGGAGTCTTCGAAGGCTCCTACAAGATCACCGCCGGCCTGCTCAAGGAGTTCGGCGAGAAGCGCGTGCGCGACACCCCGATCGCCGAAGAGGGCTTCGTCGGTGCCGCCGTCGGTGCCGCGATGCTGGGCCTGCGCCCGGTGGTCGAGCTGATGACGATCAACTTCTCGCTGGTCGCGCTCGACCAGATCGTCAACCACGCCGCCAAGATCTACGGCATGTTCGGCGGCCAGACCAGCGTCCCGATGGTGCTGCGCACCCCCGGTGGCGGCGGTCAGCAGCTGGGCGCCACCCACTCGCAGAACATCGAGCTGTACTACGCGTTCGTGCCTGGCCTGAAGGTCGTCGCGCCGAGCACGCCCGCTGACGCCAAGGCGCTGCTGCTGGCCTCGATCCGGGACAACGACCCGGTGCTGTTCCTGGAGAACCTCGCGCTCTACAACACCAAGGGCGAGGTCCCGGACGTCGTGGAGCCCGCCGAGATCGGCAAGGCGAAGGTGACCCGCGAGGGCTCCGACATCACGATCATCGGTTACTCGCGGATGGCCGTGGTCGCCCAGCAGGTCGCCGAGAAGCTGCACGACGAGCAGGGCATCAACGCCGAGGTCATCGACCTGCGCAGCCTGCGCCCGCTGGACCGCGACACCGTGGTGCAGTCCGTGCGCAAGACCGGTTGCGCCGTGGTCGCCGAGGACGACTGGCTGACCTACGGCATCGGCGCGGAGATCGCGGCCTCGATCTCCGACGGTGCCTTCGACTACCTCGACGCCCCGGTGCGGCGGGTCGCGGCGGCCGAGGTGCCGCTGCCCTACGCCAAGCCGCTGGAACGTGCCGCCCTGCCGTCCGCGGAGTCGCTGACCACCGCCGTTCACCAGACCCTGGACGCGGTGGGCCGCCGCCGCTGAGTCCCGTGCTCACCCGAGGAAGACGATGACTGACATTCAGATGCCGAGGCTCTCCGACACCATGGAGGAGGGCGTGATCGCGAACTGGCACAAGCAGGTCGGTGACAAGGTCGCGCGCGGCGAAGTGGTGGCCGAGATCGAGACCGACAAGGCCCTCATGGAGCTGGAGGCCTACGACGACGGGGTGCTGGAGAAGATCCTGGTCGAGGCCGGCACGACCGTTCCGATCGGCGAGCCGATCGCGGTCCTCGGCGACGGCTCCGGTTCCGCCGCCGAGGCGGCTCCGGCGCCCGCCGCTCCCGCTCCGGCCGCCGCCGAACCCGCAGCCGAGGAGGCGTCCGCGGCTCCGGCCCCGGCCGCTGCTCCGGTCGAGACCGCGGCCCCGGCCGAGTCCGGGAGCAAGCCGAAGGCCTCGCCGCTGGCCAAGGCCGTCGCCAAGGAGAAGGGCGTCGACCTGGGCACCGTGCAGGGCACCGGCCCCGGTGGGCGGATCATCCGCGCCGACATCGAGGCCGCGGCCTCGGCGGCTCCTGCCGAGCCCGCTCCGGCTCCGGCCGCGCAGGCCGGCGCTCCGGCCGTCGTCAACGACGACGTCGAGGAGATCCCGCTGTCCAACATCCGGAAGGTGACCGCCAAGCGCCTGACGGAGAGCAAGCAGAACGCGCCGCACTTCTACCTGACCAGCGCCATCGACGTCACCGAACTGCTGGAGTTCCGGGCGAGCCTCAACGAGCGCCTGCAGTCGGCCGGTGGCCCGAAGATCAGCGTCAACGATCTGATCGTCAAGGCCGTGGCGACCTCGCTGCGCGCCAACCCCGCGGTCAACGTCTCCTTCGCGGGCGACAAGATGCTGCAGCACAAGCGCATCAACCTCGGCGTCGCGGTGGCGATCGAGGGCGGTCTGGTGGTGCCGGTGGTCAAGGACGCCGACCGCAAGAGCGTTTCGGAGATCGCCGCCGAGAGCCGCGAGCTGGCAGGCCGGGCGCGCGAGGGCAAGCTCAAGCTCGACGAGATGTCGGGTGGCACCTTCTCGATCTCCAACCTGGGCATGTTCGGCATCGAGCAGTTCAGCGCGGTGATCAACCCGCCGGAGGCGGCGATCCTGGCGGTCGGCGCGGCCCGCGACGAGGTCCAGGTCCGCGATGGCGAGTTCGTGGCGCGCAAGATCCTGCGCGTGACGCTCTCGGCGGACCACCGCGCCGTCGACGGCGCGGTCGGCGCCGCTTTCCTGCAGCAGTTCACCTCGCTGCTGGAGGACCCGATCCGCATCATCGCCTGATCTCTTCTGGCGCAACCGAAACGGCCGTTGCCGACCTCCGGGGTCGGCAACGGCCGTTTTCGCATTCCGAAATAGCATGTGGTGCAAGTAGAAATACTCATTCCGCGCGCCCGAGTAACAATCGTCCGTGAAATGGGGATACCGCCGATCGGGTTGCGTTGCTGGCCATTCATCGCCACCACCTCGGCTGATTCAGTGATCTACCTATCGTTTTCGCGGAAATGGCCCTGGAGAACATCACCCGCTTGGAAGACTCCCGCCCCGGATTCCGGCCGAACGCTCGGCCGATGCGCACCAGGGGAGGACAGGTCCGCGAAGTGCTGGAAATCAGGGGGAAGCGCCTGGGGGCGTTGACCGCCGCGACCGCGGCGGTAACGGTGTCCTGCGGTCAGCAAGCGCCGCAGGCACAGCAACCACCGGCAGTGGTGACGGTGACCCAGCCGGTGCCGCAGGAGACCACCGAATCGCAGGGTTCCTCGGAGGAGACCTCGGAGCAGGGCGGCTCCGCCGAGACGAAGGTCAGTCATCCGGAGGAGATTCCGACCCAGAAGCCCTGTCAGACGTCGCAGCTCCGAGCCCGGCTCTACCCGGACACGCTCGTCGGGTTGCACGAGGATCCCACGCAGCCCGCCGGAGGATCACGCACGAAGCTGCGGCTGGCGAACGTCGGGGCCAAGGCGTGCACGGTTCACGGTGACGCGAGGATCGAGTTCGTCGACGGAACCGGCACCGTCATGCCTGCGACCTTCGTGGACAAGGCCGGAACGCCGCCTGCCGAGTGGATGAGCATCGGCACCCGTGAGGGCGTCGCCCAGGATCTGTACTTGATCTACCAGACAGGTGACTGCGTCGACGATCCGGCCAAGGTGCGCATCTATCCGCCGGACAACACCGAGCCGACCACGCTGGACTGGAACTTCGGCACGGTCTGCGGCGACCGCCGCGTCGAACGAACCCACCTCCACTCGGACTGACACCCGGTGTTTCGCGGGAGAAGCGGAAAAGCGATGAAATGTGAGTCGGCATTGAAAATCAACGCGAAGCGATGTGGCGTGTTCGGGGCTGCACTCGCAGCGGTGGCTGTTTCCAGCGCGTGCGGTCAGCCGGGGTCGCAGGCGCAGCAACCACCGGCGACGGTGACGGTGACCCAACCAGCACCGCCGGAGAGCGCGACGAGCAGTTCGGAGGAGAGCTCGGAATCCACTTCGGATTCTTCGGAGGCGCCGTCGAAGTCGAAGGAACCCGAAGCCGAAGACGGCCTCGCCTGCGCCGCCGAGGAGCTGCAGTTGCAGCTCGATCCGAACTACCCGCAGGCCGATGGATCGCACATGACTCTGAAGGTCACCAACATCGGTGGTCGGCCGTGCCAGATCCGCGGCTATGGCGGATTGCAGTTCGTGGACTTCAACGGCAAGCCCGTTGACACCGAGCTCAACCGCCTGCAGGCGAACCCGCCGACGATCACCATCGAGCAGAGCCAGAGCGCCGGGCTGGACCTGACCTGGGACATCTATCAGTCACCGTGCGTCGAGCCGGAGACGTTGCAGTTCACGCCGCCCGGTGATGACAAGGCGATCAAGTCGGTCTGGGGACGTGGCGCGGTCTGCCGCGGCGGGCTCGTCGATGCCACCGCGTTCCGCAACGTGTGGGGCGGCTGACCAGCCGACCTGGGAAATCAAGGGGAGGAAGAATGCCACAGCCACTTGTTTGGCTGCTCGACGTGTTGCGCGCGGCCGGACTCAACGTGCATGAGACCGAGGGGTGGCGGGATCGTGCTGCGGAGGGGCGTACGCCCGCACCCATCGGTGTGCTGCAGCACCACACCGCGACGCGCACCACGCCGCAGAAACCAGCGCCGACGCTGGACATGTGCATTAACGGGCGGTCCGATCTGGACGGCCCGCTGTGCCAGGCGTTGATCGGGTTGGACGGCTCCATCCATCTGGTCGCGGCCGGGCGGGCCAACCACGCTGGTGAGGCCAAGGCGTCCGGGCCGATGCCCGCCGCGGGGAGCGGCAACGACATCTACATCGGTTTCGAGTGGGACTACCACGGTGTGGAACAGCACCCGTCACGGGAGCAGTACGACGCTGCGGTCCGCGCAACCGCTGCGGTTCTCCGTCACCTTCGGGTGCCTGCTGAGCACGCGCGTGGGCACAAGGAGACGAGTGTGACCGGCAAGGTCGACCCGGGCAACGTCGACCTCGACCAGTTCCGGGCGAACGTGGCAGCGGCGATGAATCCGCCTGCGCCGCAACCGAACCCACCCGGTCCGGCGCCGCATCCCCAGCCGCAGCCTCCGCAGGGGCCGCCGCCCCTTCCGCCCATCCCAGACAGCCCGCCCGCACGCGGGGGAAATCCCGGTCCGCCGGATCCGGCTGTGATGCGCGTCGTCTACCTGGTCGGCAAGCACATGAACGTGTCCGATTACGTGATGCTGGCGGCGTTCGAGACCGGTCTGGTCGAATCCCAGATGTCGAACCTCAACTGGGGCCACAGCACTTCGCTCGGGGTGTTCCAGCAACGCCCGGAGTGGTGGGGAACGCCGCCGCAGCTGATGGACGTGCGGTACGCGGCGACGAAGTTCTTCGAGGCGGCGCTGAAGAAGGAGCGCGAGAACAATCGGCGCAGCGCGGGGCAGCTCTCCCAGGATGTGCAGGACTCGGCGCATCCGGAGCGCTACGACCAGCGCGAGGCGGAGGCGCGTCGACTGATCGACGAGACGGCCCGTTCCGTTCATCCCGCGCCGCCCGGACCGAATCCGCCCCCGCAGCCCGGCCAGCCTCCGGTGCCTCCGCCGCCGCAGCCGCCGATGCCCCCGAACCAGGGCCGGCCGCCGCAGGGCCAGCCGCCGCAGGGCCAGCCGCCGCAGCAGCCTCCGGCTCCTGCTCCGGTGCCGCCTCCGCCTCCGCAGCCGGTGGTGCCGACCGTGTTCGGTTCCGGGATCCTGCCCGGTCCGGACGGTGCGCTGTCGGCGTTCGCGACGTCGACGTCCGGTGAGGTCGTCACCGCCTGGCAGGTCTCGCCCGGTGGCGACTGGGTCGGGTGGCTGGGCATCGGTGGTGAGCCCGACGGGCGTCCGGTCGTGGTGCGCGAACCTTCGGGCGGGATGGTCGTCTTCGTGCGCGACCGCCACGGCGAGGTGATCACGTCGTCGTGCCCGCAGCAAGGTGCGAAGTGGAGTCCGTGGATCGGTCTGCGCGGTCAGATCGAGGAGGACCCGGTGGCGGTGCTGCGGCCGGACGGCGCGCTCGCGCTGTTCGCGGTCGGCAAGGACGGCAAGCTGCACAGCGCCGCGCAGGCCGGCCGAGGCGGGCACTGGACCGACTGGGACGACCACGGCGGTGACCTCATCGGCCGTCCGGCCATCGCGCTCGGCGCGAACGGCGCCGTGTCGGTGTTCGCCCGCAACTCGAAGCGCGAGATCGTGATGTCCACGCAGGGCACCGCGGGCGCGGGCTGGTCGGAGTGGAAGGGCCTCGGCGGCAGCATGGCCGGCGACCCCGTGGTGGTGACCCTCGCCGACGGCGTGGTCGTGCTGCTCGCGGTCGGCGACGACCAGCAGCTGTACAGCGTGGAACGTCCCGGCGAGGGCGGGAACTGGTCCGACCTGGGCGGCGACTTCGTCGGCACCCCGGCGATCGGGCTCAACCCCAACGGCCGCTTGGAGGTGTTCGTCCGCGACACCGCGGGCGCGATCCACACCGCCGAGCAGCAGTCAGCCCACGGCGGCTGGTCGGCGTGGACGGGCCTCGGCGGCGAGCTGGAAGGCGACCCGGTCGCCATCAGCCGCCCGGACGGCGCCTGCACGCTGTTCGCGATCGGCCGGGACGGCGACATGGTCACCGCCCACCAGCCCGAACCGGACTCCCCGTGGGAACCCTGGAAGGACCTGGTCGACTCCCTCAAGGCGTAGAAGCGGTTCGCGGCGGTCCAGGTCCGGGTGCCAATTCCGCCCCTGGACCGCCGCTCCTCGCGAGCAGGACTCAGATCGAGCCTGGTTCGACCTGCTGCGAATCGATGCTCACGTGATGGGTGCGGATGCTTCCTGCGCAGGCGGTTACGCACCCGTCCCCTGGGGCGGATGCAGGATCGTAGGAGGTGCGGGCGAGTTCGGCGTGCTCGGCGAGCGCTCGTCGTGATCGATTCGCGCAGTGAGCGAGGCATGCGCAGCTCGCAGCTCGGAAAGTCCGTGCTCGGCGTCGACACCCTGCAGCTGTTCCTTCGCGGAGCGCAGTGCCTCCTCGGCAGCATTGCGGTTGCCGTTTTCGATCGCGCTCTCGGCCGTGTTCAGATCCTCGCGGACGAAGCCTGCGCTCACCACGGCTTTGGTGTGGTCGGCGTAGAGAATCTGGGCCACCCCCCACAGGATGTCGCCGGGCTGCGCGTCGCGAGCCGCCACACTCACGCCGGTGGACATCAGCACGAGAACGGCGGCCGCGGCCGACAACGGCACCAGGTATGTGCGACCGGGTCGTCGTGGCCGGCGACGGCTCCTTGCGGTCGCGTGACCGGCAGCGTCGGTGTCGGTCGGGCCACTGGTGGGTGTCGCGCTGGCGTCGTGCAGGGCGGTCCGACCAACCGCAGGTGCGGCGAGTTCTGGCTCGTGAGCGCTGCCACCGTGGAAGATGCGGTCGATTACTTCGGAGGGGTCTACTGAAGTCACGGTGGCGGTGGCGTCCAGGTGCCGACCTGCTGCGGACATGAGGTAGTCGATCCCTGCATCTCCGGTCACCACGGGAATCTCAGGGTCGCCCGCCCAGGCAGGGCCGGTCTTCCGGTCATCGTCGGTTGCCATTGTGCACCTCCCGACGGTTTTCACCACGTCCGATGCCCAGTTCGGCGAGCATGTCCGGGCCAATGGACCGGCGAAGTTTCTCCCGGACTCGGTGAAGTCTCGTCGTGACGTTGGTGGTGGTGACGTCAAGTTGTGTGGCGATCTGGCCACGCGGTACGCCCGCAATTGCGAGGTCGAGGATCAACCGTTCCTCATCCAGCAGTTCTGCCATCGCATCGGAGAGGAGGCGCAGGGCATTGCGCGCTAGCTGGCGGTCCTCGAAACTCACTCTTCTTTCCTCGAGGCCCACCATTCCTGCGGGATCGTGAAGTTCGCCCCCGCGGCGCCGAAAACGCTGTTCCTCGCGAGCTTTGTGACTCATCGTGACGTACACGAAGGCTAGGCGGCGTCCCGAATCCGCCCCGGCCAGTTCCTTCCCCCAAGCTTTCCACGCGATGCACAGGGCGTCTTGAGCGATGTCCTTCGCAGCGGGTCCCGGAAGCCCGTTAAAACCGGCGTACCGCCTCGCAACGGACGACAGAGAACTGTCGTTCTCCTTCATGAACGCCTCGAAGTCACGCCGTAGGTCATCGTCGACTGGCATCTTTCTCCACCCCGGCCAGTTCACCCTCGCCGAGGCGCGATTTGGGTACGCGCACGATGATGAGCGCCCGGCCACGTCGGGACTTGTCAACCAGCAGTGTTCCATCAGGAGTGGTGGAGAGGATTGACTTGTAGGTCTTTCTTCGTGACCGCTCGATGGCCAGTGCCAGCAACGCTGCCGCTGCGAGCCCTAGTGGTGGCCAGGCCGCGTTGATCAGGAAACCCATCAAGACCATGACTGGCGTCCGTTCGGTGGTCGTCGTGTCGCTGTCATGTGGATATGAGCGACGAGGGCCAGTTGTCACAGCCCTGACCAGAATTTGGCGACTTTGGTTTCGCGTTCGGAAGTGGACGACACCCGATTCGGGCGAAACGAAGGGAGACCTCAGCACGATCCACGGTCTCCGCCAAGGTCCGGTGGCGCCAACGTGACGGACGACCAAGCTCGTGCGGCATGCCCTTCAGCCCTGCTGGAGGGCATGCCGCATGCCGGTCAGGAGAGGGCTTCGAGGAGCTTCGGGGTGAGGTGGTCGAGGGCGTAGGGGATGCTGGAGACCGTTGCCGAGCCCAGGGCCATGGTGAGGTCGTAGTCGTCGAGCAGGACCACCGAACCCCGCTTGGCGGCCGGGAGGTTGTTCAGCAGCGTGTCCTTGCGGACCGCCTCGACGTCGGTGGCCTTGGCCGTGGTGACGATGACGACGTCGGCGTCGAGCAGCGAGACCTGCTCCTTGCTGACCTTGACGTTGAACTTGCCGCCGCTGTCCATGCCCTCGATCGCCGGGGACAGGCGCAGCCCGAGCTGCTCCAGCAGCGCGGTGCGGGCGTCCTGCTTGGTGTAGGCGGCGTAGGTGCCCGCCGCGTCGGTGCGGACCACGACGTGCGTCTTGCCCTCGAAAACCGGGTTGGCCTTGCGGGTCTCATCGATGCGGGCCTGGGTCTTGCCGAGGAGGTCGGCGACCTCGGCCTGCTTGCCCAGGGCCTGACCGATGGTCTCGGCCTGCACCCGCCAGTTGATGCCGTAGTCGATGGAGTTCGGCGGCTGCGCCACGACCGGGGCGAAGCTGCTCAGCCGGTTGTACTGCTCCTGCGTCAGCGCGCTCTGCAGCGCGATGGTGACCTCGGGTGCCTGGGCGATGACGCCTTCGACGTCGACCTCGCTGCCGAAGACCTTCGGGCGCCGGCCGCCCAGCATGGGCTCCACCCACGGGCCGACGCCGCTCTCCCACGGTCCCCACTTGGTCAGGCCTGCCGGGATCACGCCCAGCGGCAGCAGCACGTCGTGGTCGGTGATGCCCAGGGTGACCACGCGCTGCGGTGCCGCCTGGATGTCGGCCGCGCCGTAGCGGTTGGGGATGCGGACCGGGAATCCGGGGCCGGAGGGCGCGTTCCCGCTCGGGTTCGCGCCGCCGCCGCTGCCGCACGCGGCCAGGCCCGCCGCGACGAGTCCGGTCGCGCCCATCAGGAAGCCCCGACGGCTGATCGCGCTGGGGGGAGGAGTCATCACCGAGTCCTTGTTCGTTCGTTTCCGGGCTCACCGCCCGAAGCAGCAGTTCAAGAAAGGCTAACCTAACTCAGGTGTCGATCGGACTGCGGTCGATCGGTGAATCTGCTCACCGGGCACGCAGTACGGTGGTTCGAGATCGCCGATCACGGGAGTTCTTCGAATGAGTTCGTTCGCCACCGGAGTCCGCGCGCTGGGGTCCGGAACGGGCATCATCCTGCGCAGCCCGAAACTGCTGCTGCTCGGCGCGATCCCCGCCCTGATCAGCGCGTTGCTGCTGCTGGGGAGCCTGAGCGCGCTGATCTACTTCAGCGGCGACCTGACCAGCTGGATGACGCCGTTCGCCGACGGCTGGGCCGCTTTCGCCCGCCAGGCGCTGCGCGTCCTGCTCGGCGTCGCGCTGGTGGGCGCGGCGGCCGTGCTGGGTTCGATCTCGTTCATCGCGCTCACGCTGCTCATCGGCGGACCGTTCTACGAGCACATCGCCGAGCAGGCGGAGAAGCAGCTCGGGCTGGACACCTCCGACGGCGCCGGATTCGCCCGCCAGCTCGGCCGGGGAGCGCGGGACTCGCTCAAGCTCGTGCTGGTCGCGCTGGCCGGGGCAGCGGTGCTGCTGGTGATCGGGTTCGTCCCCGTCGCCGGGCAGATCGCGGGCGTCGTGCTGGGCTCGCTGTTCGGCGCGTGGGTGATCAGCCTGGAGATGGTGGGCCTGGTGTTCCAGCGGCGCGGCTTCGCCTTCGGCGAGCGCCACCGCAGCCTGCGCGAGCACAAGGCGATGACGCTCGGCTTCGGCCTGCCCGCCTACCTGCTGTGCCTGGTGCCGGTGCTGCAGCTGCTGGTCATCCCGGCCGCCGTGGTCGGCGGCACCCTCCTGGCCCACCGGGTCCTCGACGCGCGTCCGGGTGTCATCACGCAGAGGTGACTCCGGCGCGGGACCGGGGACGGGTGGGCGACGAAGTGCGCCGTCTCCTCGTGGTCGGTGGAGCGGACCAGCTCGGCGAAGTCGTGCTCGTAGCGATGGAGTGGATCTCCTGGGAATCAACTGGTGCGGTCCTGGGCATTCGTTTCCCGTGATTCTCGGTGGTCGTCTCTGAGATCAGATTCTGCGTTGCCCGGATTGCCTGCCCCGGCCGGCGGTGGGAGTTCGGTGCGACCGCTCAGCGGTCCCAGCGCGCCACACCGGTGAGCTCGGGGTGGTGTCGGCGTTCATCCGGCGGCTTAGAGTCGGTGCTGTGACACAGCCGGTTCAGCCTGATGAGTCCTACCTGCGCGCGGTGGCCGCAGCCACTGAGAAGGCCGTGGCCTCGGCCGAGCCGCTGCGGTCCCCGCACGCCGGTGCCGATGAGGAGCTGCTCGCCGAGGTCGAGCGGTGGGTCACCGAGCACGGCGGCGACCTGCTCGGGCTGAGCCACGACCTGCACGCCGACCCGGAGGAGGCCTACGCCGAGCACCGATCGGTCGCGCGGGCCGCCGAGCTGCTGCGGCGCTTCGGGCACGACGTCGAGATCGGCGTGGGCGGGCTGGACACCGCGCTGCGCGCCGGTGTCGGCGCCGACGGGCCGCACGTGGCGGTGCTGGCCGAGTACGACGCGCTGCCCGGCATCGGGCACGGCTGCGGGCACAACATCATCTGCTCGGCCGGTGTCGGCGGGTTCCTCGCCGCGGCCACCGCCGTGGGGCGAACCGGCGGCCGGGTCAGCCTGTTCGGCACGCCCGCCGAAGAAGGTGGTGGCGGCAAGGAGCACCTGGCCAGGGCCGGGGTCTTCGACGACGTCGACGCCGTGGTGATGCTGCACCCGTTCTCGCACGACATCGCCACCCACCCGTTCCTCGGGCGCAGGCAGGTCGAGGTCGTCTTCCACGGCGTGGCCGCGCACGCCTCCGCGCAGCCGTTCATGGGTCGCAACGCGCTGGACGCGGTGGTGGCCACCTACCAGGGCGTGGCGGCGATGCGTCAGCACATGCCCTCCACCGATCGCATCCACGGCGTGATCACCGACGGCGGCAAGCGCCCCAACGTCGTTCCCGACCGGGCCGCGGCGCTGTTCTACGTCCGCTCCGCGGAGCCGGGATCGTTGCAGGACCTGGCGCAGCGGGTGGAGTCGATCGCGCACGGCGCCGCGGCGATGACCGGCTGCGGCGTCGAGCTGAACTGGGACCACAACCCCGCCTACCTGCCGATCCGGCACAACGACGCGCTGGCCGCCCGATGGGCGCGGCACCAGGCCGGGCGCGGTCGCACCTCGCTGCCGCGCGGCATCGTCCCGGACTACCTGACCGGTTCCACCGACCTGGGCAACCTCAGCTTCCGGATGCCCGCCATCCACCCGATGATCGGCCTGGGCGACGCGAACCTGTCGCTGCACACCGAAGGCTTCGCCGCCGCAGCCGGTTCCGCCGCCGGCGACGCGGCGGTGATCGACGGTGCCATCGGGCTCGCGCTGACCACAGTGGACTACCTCACCGACGGTGCGCTGCGGAACGCGGTCCGTGACGAGTTCGACGCCGCCGGTGGACCGCTGGACGTGCCGAACTACTTCAGCTGACCCGTTAGGGTTCCGCCGTGGACGAATTAGTGCGGAACGCGACGGCGCGGCTCCTCGACTCAGGGAACGTCGCCGCGCTCATCGCCGGGGTGATCGCACTCGCCCTGGTGCTCAACCGCGGGAGCTGGCTGCCGCTGCGCAACGTGGTGACCATCGCCCACGAGGGCGGGCACGCGGTGGTCGCGCTGCTCAGCGGCCGCAAGCTCAACGGCATCCGGCTGCACTCCGACACCTCGGGGCTGACCGTCTCGACCGGTCGCGCGCACGGGCCGGGCATGGTGTTCACCCTGCTCGCGGGCTACCCGGCGGTGTCGCTGCTGGGGCTGGGCGGCGCGTGGCTGGTCACCTCCGACCGGGCGCGGTGGATGCTGTGGGGCTGCATCGCGCTGCTGGTGCTGGTGCTGCTGGCCGTGCGCAACGCCTACGGCGTGCTGTCGGTGGTGGTCACCGGAGGCGCGCTCGCGGCGGTGTCGTGGCTGGCGAGCCCGCCGTGGCAGGCGCTGTGCGCGGCGCTGCTGTGCTGGTTCCTGCTCATCGGCGGACTGCGACCGCTCAGCGAACTGGGGCGCAAGCGGCGACGCGGACGCGCCGGGGATTCCGACGCCGACCAGCTGGCGCGGCTCACCGGCGTCGGCGGCGGAGCCTGGATGTTCCTGTGGTTCCTCATCGGGCTCGCATCGCTGCTGGTAGGGGGGTTCTGGCTGCTGCTGATGCCGCAGGTCTAGGAGTTGTTGCGGGTCGCCTCGCGTGGCGGAACCTGAGCGTGGACTCCGTGCGCCGTGAAGGCGAACGCGGCTCCGCCGCACCCTTCGAACAGCGTCCAGGTGTGCGTCGGCACCATTTCTTGCCGTGCGGTCGGTTTTCTAGCAGCATCGCGGCGTGACGACTGCGAATGCTTTGGGTGGCGAGTTCGAGCTGGGCGGCGGCCTGGCGGTCAACCGCGTCGGGTTCGGCGCGATGCAGCTGGCGGGACCGGGCGTGTTCGGCCCGCCGAAGGACCGGGACGCGGCGATCGCGGTCCTGCGGCGCGCCGTCGAGCTCGGCATCGACCACATCGACACCAGCGACTTCTACGGGCCGTGGGTGGTCAACGAGCTGATCGCCGAAGCTCTGCACCCCTACGCCGCGAACCTGGTGCTGGCCACCAAGATCGGCGCCTACCGCGACGACAAGGCGCACTGGCTCCCGCTGAACCACCCGGCCGCGCTGCGCTCCCAGGTGCACGACAACCTGCGCCGGCTGCGGGTCGACGCCCTCGACCTGGTCTACCTGCGCGACATGGGCCCGCAGGACGGCATCGCCTTCGCCGACCAGGTGGGTGTCCTGCACGAGCTCAAGCAGCAGGGCCTGATCCGCACCATCGGTCTGTCCAATGTGGAACTGGATCACTTCGAGGAGGCGCGGGCGATCACCCCGATCGCCTCGGTGCAGAACCTCTACAACGCGGTCAACCGGACCTCCGCGGCCCTGCTGCGCGCCACCGCCGAGGCGGACGTGGCGTTCGTGCCGTTCTTCCCGCTGGGCTCCGGCTTCGCCGACAGCCGGGCGCGCGGCGACGACGTGCTGAAGTCCATCGCGGGAAAGCACGACGCCACCCAGGCGCAGGTGTCGCTGGCGTGGCTGCTGAACCGCTCCCGCAACGTCCTGCTGATCCCCGGCACCTCGTCGGTCGAGCACCTGGAGGAGAACGCCACCGCCGGTGCGCTGACCCTCGACGAGACCGACACGGCGCAGATCGACGCGCTGGTCGCCGACGGCGAGACGCTGGAGGAGGCGCACTGATCAACCTCGGGTTGATCGATTTGGATCCGACGGCCTTCACGCCCTGGTGGTGCCCGCCCGGTATCCTGTCCGGGTGCGCGCCACCAGGTGCGCGCGCAGATCGATTTCACTTCGCCAGGTTGACGCTGACGGACGGGTGAGATGAGCGAGGGAGATCCGGTCGGACCACCGCCGGAGTCCGAGTGGCGGGCCGACGTCGTGCGCCGCTGGACGGCCGAACTCCGCGCCACCTCCTACCTCCCCTTCGCCCCCGACGAGGTCGAGGCGACCCTCGCTGAGCTGCTGGACGAGGTCGTGCTCGCGCTGGGCGACAGATCCCGGGCTGTCGAGACCGGTCGTGCCGTGGGTGCCCGGCTCGTCGAAATCCGCGCCACCGGCGAGGAAAGCCTCTCGGTGACCCTGAGGGTTCTCCAGGACGCGCTGCTTTCGGACGCCACGAAGGTCGACGCCCTGCTGTCGGTGCTCACCGAGATCGCGGCCGGGTACGCCGCGGCCGATCGCGAGAGCACCTTCGCCCAGCAGGAGACGCTGAACAAGGCCCTGCTGACCTCCAAGCTCAAGACCGACCGCGAGCTCAAGGCCAGCGAAGCGCGCTTCAGCGAGGTGTTCACCTCCACCCCGATCGGCGTCGCCATCAGCGACCTCGAAGGCCGGTTCGTGCAGGTCAACCCGGCGTTCGAGCAGGTGCTCGGGTATCACGCCGACGACCTGGTGCCGATGACCATCGACCGGCTCTTCCACCCCGAGGACGCCGAGTACCTGCGCGCCTCCTACCGCGAGCTGATCGACGGCGCGAACTCCAAGCGGATCAGCGACCGCAAGCGCCTGGTGCGCGCCGACGGCCAAGCCGCGTGGTGCTACCTGGGCGTTTCCGTGCTGCGCGGGGCAGACGGGTCGCCGAGCGGCGTGGTCACCATGGTCGAGGACATCACCGAGCTGCACCTGCTTCAGGACCGCTTCCAGCACCAGGCGCTGCACGACGCGCTGACCGGGCTGCCCAACCGCGGGTTCTTCCACACCCGGCTGGAGGCGGCGCTGGTCAACCTGCCCCGGGACGCCCGGCTCGCGCTCTACCAACTGGCGCTGGACGGCTTCGAGCTGATCAACGACGGGCTCGGCTACCCGGTCGGCGACCAGCTGATCAGGACAGTCGCGCGCAGGCTGGAGAACCTCGTCGAGGACGAGGAGGCGCTCGTCGCGCGCTTCGGCGGCACCGAGTTCGCGCTGCTGGTCTGGGAGCAGGCCGACTCGCCGACGGTCCCGGTGATGACCCAGCTGATCAACGAGATGCTCGCCGAACCCGTCTACGTCGCCGGACGCGGCATCGCGGCCTCCGCCAGCATCGGCGTGGTGCAGCGGGTCGTGGAGGACGCCGACGCGGCGAACATGCTGTGGGCGGCCGACGTCGCGCTGCGGCGCGCGGAAGCCGCGGGCAAGCGGCAGTGGGCGCTGTTCGACCCCGACCTGGCCCCTGAGGAGCGCGAGGAGAGCCAGCTCGCGGCGATCATGCCCGGCGGGCTGGAGATGGGCGAGTTCGACGTCGTCTACCGCCCGCAGGTGATGATCCCCGGCGGCGAGCTCTGCACCTTGGAAGCCGAGTTCCGCTGGGACACCAGCGATTTCGGCGTCATCGAGCACGGCGACTGCCTGCGCCTGGCGGAACGCTCCGGGGTGACGCTGTCGATGCGCGACTGGATGCTGCAGACCGCGTGGCAGCACCTGGAGGAATGGCACGAGGCCGGCCACCAGGTTCGGTTGTCGGTGTCGCTGAGTCCCGACCAAGGCCGCGACCCCGACCTGGCGGCCGTCGTGCACCGGGTGCTCGACACATCGGAGCTCGACTCCTGCTGGCTGCGGCTGTGCATGCCGATCGCCGCGATCAGCGAGAACGAGGAGGCGCGGGACAACCTTCGGCACCTGAGCTCGCGCGGCGTCAAGGCGTCGCTGCACGACTTCACCGGCTCGCCCGGCGAACTCCGGCTGCTGCGCGAGATGCCGGTGGACTCGGTGCGGTTGTCGCGCGACCTCGTTCGCCTGGTGCACGAGGCCGAAAGCCCGGACGTGCCCGAGATCCAGGCCCTCCGCGCCCTGATCCCGCTGATGAACGGCGTGTGGTTGTGCGTCGACGAGGTCCAGACGCAGGGGCAGCTGGCCCTCTGGCGCGAGATCGGCTGCGCCGTCGTCGCGGGCCCGCACATCGGAGAACCCCTGCTGTCCTTCGACGTCCCGGACAGCCTCACCCGCCCCTGAGGCCAGGCCACCGACGGCGAAGGCCCCCACCGCGCTCGCTGCGGTGGGGGCCTTCCGAGTCAGGGATCAGTTCTGGTAGACGGGCTGGGTCTGGGGGTTGAACTCCTCGTAGCGGACCTTCTTGGCGGAGTCGGTCCTCTTGTCCCGCAGGTCGAGGACGTCCAGGCCCTCCTGGATGCCGCTGGAGTAGATGTGGCCGTTGTAGTAGTACGCCGACCACGAGCCCGCCAGCTGCAGCTCGTTCGGGTTGAACGCCGAGCGGTCGAAGTAGGCGATCTCCTGCGGTTTGGTGGAATCGGTGAAGTCGAACACCGAGATGCCGCCCTGGTACCACGCCTGGACCATGAAGTCGCCGCCCGCGACCGGGATCAGCGATCCGTTGTGCGCCACGCAGTTCTCGGTGTCGGCCTGGTGGCGCGGGATCTTGTAGTAGCTCTTGAACGCCAGCTTCGAGTCGGCGCCGGAGCCGGTGATGTCGTAGATCCCGTTGGCACCGCGCGTCGGGCCGGTGGCCTCGTTGCAGGTCGCGGCACCGCCACCGCCGAGCTCGTCGGTGAAGATGACCTTGGTGCCCTCGTTGTTGAACGTGGCGCTGTGCCAGAACGCGAAGTTCTCGTCGTCGCGGACCTGGTTGATCACGCGCGGGTTCTCCCGGTCGGAGATGTCGAACAGCACGCCGTCACCCATGCACGCGCCCGCCGCGAGGTCCTTGGACGGGAACGCGGTGATGTCGTGGCAGCCGGTCGTGGCGCTGACGCCGTCGGGGGCGCCCGGGTTGCCGCCGTCCGGGAACAGCACCGGGGCGTTGATCAGCTCGGGAGCGGCAGGGTTGGCCAGCGGCACCTTGATGATGGAGATCTTGTCGTGCGGCGGCTGGCAGTTCGGGAACTCCGCCTTCGGGCCGTAGGACGAGACGTAGAGGTACACGGCCTCGCCGGCCTTGTCCGGCACGAGGGTGTGGGTGTGCGAACCGCAGTCGGTCGCGATCGCCGAGACGTAGCGCGGCTTGGCCGGGTCGCTGACGTCGAAGACCTTCATGCCCTCCCAGCCGTTGGGGTCGGCGGCGTCGGTCTCCTCGCTGGTGCAGGTGTTGTTGCTGCGCGGGTAGTCCGTCGAGACGAACAGCAGGTTGCCCGAGATGGACATGTCGCCCTGCCCGCCGGGGCACTGGACCTGCGTGATGATGCGCGGCTTCTTCGGGTTCGCGATGTCGTAGACGACGAAACCGTCGTAGTTGCCGACGTAGGCGATGTTCTGCTTGAACGCGATGTCGGTGCCGTAGGCGTCCAAGGTGTTGAAGGGCGCCTGCTTGGGCAGGTTCGCCACGTGATCGATGTTCTCGCTCTTGTCGATCTCGGAGTTCGGTGCCGCGACCTGCTGAGCGGAGTACTGCTCGGGACCGTCGCTCGGTGGTGTCGCGGCCGTCGCGGGTGCGAGCGATAAGCCCAGCACCAGCGCTCCGATGGCGGCGCCCAGCGCGCGCCTCCGGCCGGTGGACTGAGGGATCAAGACCGATCAACCCCCTGGTTCGACGAAGTCGCCGCCGCCACCTCTGGGCAGCCGTCGACAGCGGTTTCGGACAACCGCATCTGCCCAGTATCGTGTTGCCAGATTCTAGTCGAAATAGGCTTTTTCGGCAGTTTTTCCACGTTTTTCCCAGAAGGGACGACGATGTTGCGGATGTCGCTAGGCGGAATTCTGCTGGCAGCGGGCGTGCTGGCGGGGTGCGCCGCGGAGCCGCCCGCGCCGTCCGGCCCGCCGGTCGTGCTGCCCGGCGCTCCGGGCGACCAGCCGCAGGTGGTGGCCAGCGCGGCTCCGGACCGCGGCGGAGCGGGTCAGACCGAGGTCGACTACCTGCGCAACATGATCGCCCACCACCAGCAGGCGGTGGAGATGACCGCGCTGACCGCCGAGCGCGCGCAGAACCCGAAGCTGCGGGCTCTGTCGGACCGCATCAGCGGCGCTCAGGGGCCGGAGATCGGGATGATGCAGGGGTGGCTCAACACCCACGGCGCCGAGCACGCCGGGCATCACGGGCACGACCACGCGATGATGCCGGGCATGGCCACGCCGGAGCAGCTGGTGCAACTGGCGGCTTCGCGCGGGGCCGACTACGACCGGATGTTCCTGCGGTTGATGATCGCTCACCACGAGGGCGCGGTGACGATGGCGACGCAGCTGCTGTCCACCGGCCGCGACGAGCAGGTCCACGAGATGGCCCAGGACGTCCTGGTCACCCAGCAGGACGAGATCGCGACCATGCGAGGCCTGCAAGCCGAGGTCGGATAGGAGGCGCATCGCTCGGCGCGGTGCGGGCTTCGCGGTGCCCTAGGCCTTGAGCGCGGCCTGCACGATCGCGAGCGCTTCGGACTTGGGGATGCCCAGCGCCTGGGTGATCTGCGCGTAGGTCGCGGCGGCTTCGGCGGCTCGCGCGGCAGCCTGGTCACCCGCATCGCTGACGAAAGTGCCTGCTCTGCCGCGGGTTTCGATCAGGCCGGCTTGTTCGAGCTCCCGGTAGGCCTTCGCCGCGGTGTTCGCCGCGATGCCCAGGTCGCTCGCCAGGGCCCGCACGGTGGGCAGTTTCGTCCCGACCGCCAGCTCTCCAGCGGTGATCTGCTCGGCGATGCTGGACCGCACCTGCTCGAAGGGCGGCACATCGGAGTCCGGATCCACGCCGATCCGCATACGTTCACCATCTCGATTCGCACGACACGACGCCATGACGGCCCCAGTATCTGCCCCCACCCCATCCGCACCACC